>JBBRJW010000418.1:0-3972 GCA_038218705.1 Chthonomonadales bacterium
TGAGTCCGCGCCTTGCGAGCGATACCGCGCCGAGGTGCTTGAGTGAGCGATTCTCCGCAGGTTCACGCCGCAGAATGGCGGCGTCGAGCGGGCCGATCCGGCGCATGTAGGCCACGCGGGCCTCGCCCGCCTCGCCCGGGACGGACTCCCAGTCGTTCAGCGCCAGCTCGTCGCCCGGCTCGGATGCGGTCTGCTCGCCGGCTGCCATCGTGAGCGTGGCGCTCGTAAAGCTCGCCGGCCGCGGCACGGCACAGCTCATGAGCGCGATCGAGCCAGTCTGGGCGATATGGGCCAGGTGTGCCGCGTCCTCGCCCTTCAGGTCATCGAGCGTAAGCCCATCGCAGAGCACCAGAATCACCCGGGGCCGAGCGACGCCCGGGCCCTCGGCGCGCGACGCGGAAGGCGCGAGCACCAGTGTGAGGGCGAGCGACAGCCAGAGCGCCGCACGTACCATCAAGTACCGTCCGGGCTGCATCTAAGCCGGTTGGATGGCGTCTGCCACCAGCCCGGGGACTGCCGCCAGCGCGTCTGCGAGCTTCGCGGGGTCGCGGCCCCCGGCCTGGGCGAAGTCGGCTCGGCCGCCGCCGCCGCCGCCCGTAATCTTTGCCACCGCCCGCACGATTGCGCCCGCGTTGAGGCCGCGCGCTATGAGGTCGGGGCTCACTCTGGCCACGAGGGCCACCTTGCCATCACTGACGGTTCCGAGCACGATGACGGCAGAGCCCAGATGCTTCTCCGCGGCGTCCGCCATATTCGCGATCGTCTCAGCGTCCGCGCCCTCCACCACGCGCGCCGCAACCTGCACACCATGCACGCTCTCGGCGGTAATCTCGGCAGCGGCGGGCGCACCGCCGCTCTTGAGGAGGCGGACCTGCTTCTCGAGCTCCTGACGCTGGGCCATGAGCTTCTCCGCCGCCACGACCAGGTCGGTTGGGTTCGTCTTGAGAAGGCTCGCCACCTGCCCGAGCGTTGCTTCACGATTCAGAGTGAGCTGATAGGCCGCGTCACCTGTTACCGCTTCGATTCTCCGCACGCCGGCAGCGACGCCCGATTCCGAAGTGATCTTGAATAGCCCGACCTGAGAGGTGCGCTCCAGGTGAATGCCCCCGCAGAGCTCGAGACTCACTTCCGGTATCTCGATCATGCGTACGTGGTCGCCGTACTTCTCCCCGAAGAGCGCCATCGCCCCACGCGCCTTCGCCTTCGCAATGGGCACGTCGGAATGGACAGTAACTCCGGTATCCTCGAGAATTGACCGGTTGACGTGCTGCTCCAGCGCACGAATCTGCTCGGGCGTAAGGGGCTGTGAGTGAGTGAAGTCGAACCGGAGCCGGTCGGGAGCGACCAGGGAGCCCTTCTGGTGGACGTGCCCGCCAATGAGCAGCCGAAGAGCTGCCTGCACGAGGTGCGTAGCGGTATGGTTGCGCTGGATGGCACGCCGCCGGGCCACGTCGACGGAGGCCGTAACCCGCTCTCCTACCGCGACGAATCCCTCTTCAACCTTGCCGGCATGGACCCAGACGCCGCCGGTCTTCCGCGTGTCCGTAATCGCGAACCGGAGCGCGCAGGTCGTGTCCCCAGCAGGCGCCGTCAGCGTACCGGTATCGCCAACCTGTCCGCCCGATTCGGCATAAAATGGTGAGCGGTCGAGGGCAACCTGGACCTCCTCGCCCGGGCCGGCCGTCTCGACGTCCACGCCACCGGCGAGTATGCCGACCACCGTCGCATCGGCGACGGACTGGGTGTAGCCGGTAAAGTCGGTTGCACCCGCGCGCTTCAAGATCGCGCTCAGGCCATCTTCCGCGCCTCCCATTACGCTCCGGTCGATGTTCGAGCTCTCCTGCGAGCGGCGGCGCTGTGTATCCATCGCTCGCTCGAACCCGGCGAGGTCGACCTTGAGGCCCCTCTCCTGGGCCAGCTCCTCGGTGAGGCGGAGCGGAAAGCCGAAGGTGTCGTAGAGCGTGAAGACGTCCTGGCCCGGAAGCTCGGTCTCGCCGCGCGCCGTGGCGGCTTCGAACATCTCCGTGAGCCGGCCCATTCCGTTGTCGAGGGTCCTGCGGAATCTCTCCTCTTCGTCCCTCAGCGCGGCGAGGATGAACTCGCGCTTCTCACGAAGCTCCGGATAGAAGTCGCCCATCTGCTTGATAATCTCAGGCGCGACCTTGTGGAGAAAGGGCTTGTCGAAACCGAGCGCGGATTTCCCGTAACGGACGGCCCGGCGGATAATGTAGCGGAGCACATAGCCCCGGCCCTCGTTGGAGGGCAGGATCCCGTCGGCGATGCAGAAAACCGAGCAGCGTGAGTGCTCGGCCACAACGCGAAAGGCGAAGTCGGCCGGCTCCATCCCGCCACCGTACTCGCGGCCAGAGAGAGCAGCAATGCGCGTGAGAGTTGGCTGGAAGAGGTCGGTGTCGAAGACGCTGGTTTTGCCCTGCGTCAGGCAGACGATCCGGTCGAAACCCGCGCCCGTATCGTTGTTCTTCTTTGGAAGCGATCGCAGGATCGCCTTGCCATCGGTGTCTTCGTCCCGGTCGAATTGGGTGAATACGTTGTTCCAGACCTCGAGCCAGCGGCCCGCCGCATCGTCGATTAGATAGCGCTCCGTCGAGGTGAGAGATGGGTCGGTGGTCATCGATTCCAGAGGCGCTACGCGGTAGAAGACCTCGGAGCATGGGCCGCAGGGACCGTTTGGCCCCTCCGAGATGGCCTTCGCGGGCCAGTAGTTCTTATCCTCGCCCAATCGATGGATACGATCTTCCGGCAAGCCGACCACGTCCCGCCAGATCGCGTAGGCCTCCTCGTCCTCGTGGTAGACCGTAACACAGAAGCGCTCGGGGTCGAGGCCCGCCGCCCGGGTGAGAAACTCCCACGTCCAAGGGATAACCTCCGCCTTGAAGTAGTCTCCGAAACTGAAGTTTCCGAGCATTTCAAAGAAGGTACAGTGGCTGAAGTCGCCCACGTCGTCGATATCGCGCGTTCGAACACACTTCTGCACCGTGGTAATTCGGCCGGACGGAGGGGTGGCTGTTCCGATAAAATAGGGCTTGAACTGCTGCATCCCGGCGCTCGTGAAGAGCGTTGAGGTATCCGGGGTACCCAGGGCGTCAATGGGTTCCAGGGGCGCGCCCGGAAGGTGCAGATGCCCGCGGGAAGTAAAGAACTCGATGTATTTGAGGCGCAGATCGGCGGCTTGCATAGCGGATGGCTCTCCGGAAGGGTTGAGGTAGCACTCGCCCCGGCATGCGCCGGAGCCCTTATAGTATACAGCAAAACGCCCCCGTGCCGGGGTGACCGGCGCGAGGGCGAGCGAGCTGGAAGGCCGCCTGTCAGGGGTTGAAATCGATCTGCCGGCGCTGGCTCACCTGAGTAATGGCGAATCCGAGATCCTGGGCAAGCGCCTCGATCGTCTTGTTCTGCGCCGTCGCGTCTGCCGCCGTCAGCAGGGTAATGCCGCGAGCCATCACGCGCGTCTTGTCCTGACTTGGCCGTATATCATACGCACGGAGGCGATCGTCCATCAATCCGTTAAGCTTATGAGCAACCTTGGCTCCGCGCTGCTCGGCAGAGAGTCCCTCGCCCCCGACCACCCGGCAGAGCGTAATGCCCTGCAGCTTGAGCTCGGCCATATCGGGCACCCCTGCTGCTGCCTTGACCGGTGAGACTCCGACCAGCAGTGTCGGATCGACAGCCGAGAGCACCATCGGGAGATGCATCTCCGTCATAAGGGCCCGCGCCGATGCCACACGCTCGTTGCCGGGAGGGTGGGTGCGGAAAATTCCCAGATCGCCGTATGTATGGTTGCGTTCGTCGGCGGCAAGTCGGAACATGAAGCTGATCAAGCCCGCAGGATTGTAGTGAGAGCGCGTCATCAGGATGAGACCGCCATGGTCAGCATCCTTCTCCGCTTCCACCCCGTAGGTGTTGATCTTGGCAGTCATATAGAGCTGCGCTGCATTGATGAGGGTGCTCACA
>JBBRJW010000419.1:0-3968 GCA_038218705.1 Chthonomonadales bacterium
ACCGCCACCGACATGCATCGCTGTCTCTGGTGGAATGGCGTTGGGCATGGCTGCGCCTTTACGGCTCCAGCCGATAAGCTGGTGCGGCGGCTCCGCATCTGGGTGGGCGGAATGGCGAGCGGCGCGAAGCTCACCGCGAAGCTCTCGGACGGTTCCGCTCCGGAATACACCAGTGTCACGTGGGCGCACGGGGGTCAGCTTGAGAACATCATCCCCGAGACCGCATGGACCGGAGTCTATACGGTTCGCTACCGGGCGGCCTCCCCCGGCCAGAAGTTAACCGTTACGTGGACGCTTGCAGAGGAGCAAAATCGCTTCCAGGGGCAGGCATGGCTGCAGGCCGCGGCGCTCCAGACGGAGACGCTGCGGTAGCGGCGCAGCGTCCGAGGCTCCCGGCGGGGCCGCGGCCTCCGCTCACCGCAGGTCAAACGATGGATGCGCGGCCACGTGCCCCTGCTCCCAAACGGTCGGGAAGTGGCGGCCCTTCAGAATCTCGCCTGGAGCGACCTCAATATTATGCTCCACGAGATGCTGCCGGCCCGGCTCCTTCTCGTAGCGCGTATACCCCGGCATGTAGTGCACAGCGATGGCTGGACGGCCGCGGTCGCTGCCATTGGGAGGCGAACCGTGCCAGGTGAGACAGTGGTGGAGGCCGACATGCCCCTTCTTAACGGGCAGCGGCACGGCCGTCGTGTCGATTCCGGGCGGGAGCAGGGTCAGGTCTGGCGTCGGGGTGAAAGTGGCGGGATCGGTGCCGAGCGTGCCGCCCTTGTGGGGTCCCCACTTGTGGCTGCCCGGCACCATCCACATGCAGCCGTTCTCCACGTCTGCATCGTCGAGTGCAACCCAGGCGCTTACGAGGTCCGCGGGCTGGATGATCGGCCAGTAAGGATGATCCTGGTGCCAATCGGTGGGACCGCCGATCACCGGCGGTTTGTACTGCACCTGATCGTGCCAGACACGAAGGGTGTCGTCACCCACAAGCTGCGCCACCATCTCCAGAACGGCAGGGTTATAGAGGTGCTCGTAGAAGAGGTCGTCTGCCTCCCATATATTAACAATCTGCACGACCTTTCGCTCCGTGCCCCAGCCGCCAATGCTCTCCGGCGCGGCCTTCCCGCGCCCCTCCATCACGTCGAAGAGCCGTTCGCGGAGGGTGTCTGCGGCCTCGTCGATCATCACTCGACCGCCTTCGATGAACCCTCTCCGATGAAACTCTGCGGCCTGATCGCTGGTCAGCATATTGTCACTCCCTGCAACTGAATTTTGCGGGGAGTTCCGCGGCCGCGCTCCATTTTCCTGCCGCGAGAGCGCAAAGGCGACTCAAAGTCCGTGTCAGGGCTTCCAGCGGCAGCGGCGGCAGGAAGTTGGCGTAGGCTTCCGCTGACGGGTGTTGAGGGGCCGGCGCGCGCCGCTCCTGCCCGGCGACAGCGGCGGCAGGAAGTTGGCGCACGCTTGCGCTGCCGGCTCGAGACCTGCGCCAGCTCCTGGGCGGAACGGAGTCGGACCGAGCGTGCAACCGATGCTTGACACGCGCGCGAATGGCCTCTATAATGGAAGAACATGGGTCGCGCGTAACGCGTGCTGCGTACGCTCGTCTAAGTACGCGTATGCCGGCGGCGCAGAGCGATCGCCGTGCGATTCAACACCTCTTTTCAATTGCAGTGCTCTCCCGCCAATTCGAGAGGCTCCCGGCGCGCCGACCGCGCCGGACAGTCCCGGCCAACCAGACAGGGGGTTCTTCTAACATGACGCTCCGGCGTAACCCATTCGCTCCATACGCCCCGATGGCCCGGCTTCTGCCGTGCGCCATGCTGCTGGCGCTCCCGCACGGCGCGTTTGCCCAGCCCGTGCCCGCTTCAGTTCCGGACGAGGCACCCGCGGCTTCCCCCGCGAGTCCGTCGCTGAACGCCCCGCTGTCGGTGAGCTGGAAATTCACAGGCCAGTACTTCGGAAACAACCCCTCCTCGCCGACCGTGCAAAACGGAGTGGTCTTCTTCGCGACAGGCACCCGCCTCTATGCGGTGGACGCAGTGACCGGCGCGCAGAAGTGGCGCTACCCGGCCGATCAAGGTTCTCAGCTCCCCACCACCGTGCAGACGAATCTGGTGGTGAACGGCGATCTCGTCTATGTCGGCGGCGGCGACGGCCTCTATGCATTCGGAGCTACAGACGGCCAGCTTAAGTGGCACTACAGCATACCGAGCGGGGTGGCTACCGCGCCTGCCGCTACCGAGTCAGCTGTCTACGTCACAGGGCAGAACGGTCGCCTCTACGCCATCAGCAGCAAGACTGGCGAATCGCTCGGCGGAAGCTGGAACGCAGGCGGTCACGCTGGTATCGAAGTCGGAGACATCGTCTCGGACCCCTCTATCGCGAACAATATCATGTTTCTGGTCACCAGCAACCAGATCCTCCGGGCCGTCGACCTCGCCACCGGCGTCCAGAAGTACTCCTATCGGCTCGACGGAGAGACGAGTGTCGCAACGCCGGCGATTTCCGGTGAGTCCATGTACATCGTGATGGGCAACGTTCTCGCGAGCTACCGCCTCTCTACTGGCCAGCGGCGCTGGTTCCTGCGCCTCTACGATACGGCGGCCGCGCCTCCTGCGCTGGACGCTGCAGGCAACGCTTACATTGTAACTTCCGACCGCTATGTCTACGCGGTGAACGACCAGGGCAAGAGCCTCTGGCGACAATCTGTGCGTGTGCCGGAGCAACCGCTCGCACGCCCGATTGTGGCCGGCTCCACGCTCTATGTCACCTCCGCATTCGGTGGTATTACCGCTATCAACACGGCGACCGGAGCCATTACCTGGAACTACAACGTTCAGCCAAGCTCCACATCCGCCTCCACGGTACCAACCAGCACCAATATATCGGCCGCACCGCTGGTCGCCTTGGGTACGCTGTTCGTCCTCTCCGATGATGGTGCGCTCACCGCATTTCGCAAGGATGCCTCGGACTCGCTCGCGCCGATGGCGACAGACTTCTATCCGGTACAGGGCGACGCTCTGAACGGCCGGGCACCGTTCCATTTCGGCGCAAAGGTCTACGATGAAGGATCCGGGCTCAACCTCTCAACCCTCCATTTCCAGGTGGATGGCAAGGAGATCGCTCGCCGGATCGACTCCAGTGAAGCGCCCGATAAAGCAAGCTTCGTTTTTGAGGCTGCGACAGGCTTGATCACTTACGACACCGTTGAAGGGGAGGGCCGCACGTCTGAGCTAAAGAACGGCCATCATACCGCTGCGATAATGATTCAGGACTGGAATGGCAACGCCCTGAACAAGTCCTGGTCCTTCACCACCGACGACACCCTGCCGCAGCGACAGCGACCGAATAGAGCTACCACAAATGGCGGGGCTCCGGGTTCCAACGGCAGCTATACGCCCCAGCCCGGCACTTCCGGCCCCGGCCAGAATAGCGGCGGGGGCGGTAGGGGCGGGCGCCGGGGCCGCCGAGGCGGCGCACCAGCCGATTAGCCAGCACCCGAATTGTCAGCCTGAAACACCGAGGGAGCCGCTGAGCGGCTCCCTCGGTTATTTGGGTGCACTGGCAGCCAGATGGCGCCAATTCAAGGCTCCGAAAAGAATATTTCTGGCGATTCCCACTCCTCATACTTTCCTAATGTCACCTCGCTACAATAGCACTGTAAGACGCTGAAGGCCCCGGCGCATTGATCGGGCTCCCACTGATAGAACTGCGAAAGAGACGAGGCAAATCGATGAAAACTACCAAGCGCTTCCTGTGCGGTGCAGCGATTCTCGCGGCCACTGCTGGCGGCCTCTTGCCGCTGGCAGCCAGTGCTCAGGGCCCGGGCGGTCCCCCTCCCGGCGGCCAGGGCGGCCCTCCGCGCGACGGAGGCCGACGACCCGTGCCCATCGCCCTCTCAGTGCTTCCGCTGCCAGTGATCGCCGCTGGCCTCCATCTCTCGCCTGATCAGCGCGCTGCAGTGCTGGCGATCC
>JBBRJW010000420.1:0-3962 GCA_038218705.1 Chthonomonadales bacterium
TTTTGAATACGAAAGACGGGATGTGGCGCACCACCCACATGATGGGCCGCCACGTGCCCGGTACATAGGCCACTCTGCGCCGCTTCCGGGCCGCCGTAAGAATCTCGGTGGCAGCGCGCTCGGCGGAGATGAGCAGCGGGAGTTTGTCGAGGCCCTTCGTCATCGGCGTATCGATTGGCCCCGGCCTGACCGTGACGACCGCGGCCCCGGTACGCGCGATTCGATTCCGCAGCGATTCCAGATACGCATCGAAACCGGCCTTCGACGCCCCGTAGCCCGGCATGCCGCGCCGGCCGCGATCCGCCGCCACCGATGAGAGGCCCACAATGGTCCCTGCGCCACCCCTGGCGAAGCGATCCGCCGCGGGATTCAGCCAGGCCATTGCTCCGAGCAGGTTCACCTGCACCATCGCAACATCCTTATCGATGGCATACTCATCGGGCGCGATTGGCGGCATAATCCCGGCCGAGTAGATCACAAGGTCGAGCCCACCAAGGTCCCTGCAGATTTGCGTAAAGAGCTCGGAGGCCTGGTCGAAGCACGTGACATCGTGCGGGTAGACGAGAGCAGCGTCTGGCCCGGCCGCGGCGCGAATCTCGGCGGCGAGCCGCTCCAGCTCATCCGCCCGTCGGGCGACGAGCGCGACGCGGCACCCGCCCCGGCCCAGCTGGCGAGCGAGCTCCGCACCCATTCCCGAGGAAGCGCCCACAATGAGCGCTCGCTTCCAGGGCAGATCCATCGACCGACCATCTCTCTGCCCACCGAGCGCGATCCGCGTACGGGGAGCCACACGAATTCACCGCTGTGCCGACGCTCGCGCTCGACACAGCGAAACAGCACTCATTGTACCACACTTCGGGGGAGCCGGGCGGGGCCGGCAAGCGTGCTTAGATTTCCCGTAGTGCCATGAGCTTACGCAGAAGTTGGCGGCCTAGGCGCCCTTCCCTCTCGCGAGCCGGTCGATGCCATCCTGGGTAGCTCCGGGGACGCCGCAACAACGCTGGCTTATACCGGTGCCGCCGGCAAGAACCTGCATGTTCGTGCGATATCCCAGCGCATCGAAGCCGTGAACCTGTAACTGGCCGTCACCGCAGTCCACGCACGTGAGCGGGCTCGGCGCGGTGCAGGTGTAGTGCTCCGTGCGGGATCATGGGGAAGACGACTTCAGGCGCTATAGAGAATGACCGCATCCCGGTTGCCCGACCGGCGGTGTCCATGCGCAACGAAACCCTACGTGGGGAGTTGCCGAATGAGCGGGAAAAGGATCACGCTCAGCAGCATGTTTTACGGTGACGAGCCCACCGCGTATGGTCCGCTGCGCGCAATTGATTTCCCCATAGCACGATCCCTCCCAGGGCTCTGGTTGGGGTCGGAATTGCTTCAAGCTGTCGGGAGCCAAGGCTCCGCTCCACCCGTCCGTCCACCGGTTCCAGTCCTCAGCACGCAGAATTGGCGGGCTTCTCTGAGGATATGCGTCTCCGGATCAACTCAACAAGCTTTGCCAATGCTTTTCAATGCGAGCAAGAAAGGCTGAACACTCGGCGGCAATCGCTGATCGTTGTAAGTCAATGCGGTCAGGTTGCGATACGTCATAGATGGATAACTTGTGTTTCACACGGTTGGCCATCACACCAATCTCCTCGCTCCCATACGTTCTCCTCACCGCATCAAACCTGCTCTCGAATTCGCCCGGGTCGTCCGGCTGGCGCAGGTATGCCTGGACAAGCTGGTACAGTTCCCGTAGTTCCATGAGCTTACTAACCAGCTGGGAACTGGGATCAGGTTGGTTCTCGAAAAGCAATCGAATTCGCAACAAGGGTTCCACTGATCCCGGTGCATCCAGGGTACGTGCTGCCGCAAGTAACCTGTGGGCCCGGAGTCCATTTCGATGCCACCGACCAGCAATCTCAAGGCTGGCCCTCACCAGCTCGACTGATAGCTGCCCGCGCAACAGGTACTCTTCGATGACCCGCATGGCGGATCTATATTCTTCGTATCCTGTCATGGACCTCAGCGACGGTATGGCCCAACGCGCTCACAAAGCCAGCGCGGTGCACGACTGGCGGCGCCAATCAGATCGACGCATCGGGCGCCGTGTGGTCCCCAGGGCTGCTGACGATACTTGCGTCGCCTTCCCGCATCTGAGCCAGAAGCTCGCCCATTTCCTCGGCATATTCCTCGTCCGGACACCAGTCGTCGTCGATCATGCGGGACAGGGTGTAGTCTATGAGGCAATCGTAAAACGATTGGTGGTCGAATGGCCGATGGCGAAGTGCGCCCGCAGCCCACTTCGCCATGGGCGTACGGAGAGACATGTCGGCAAGCACCCGTTCGATCCATTCCTGGCACTGCTGGCTTAAAGCCCTGGACGCCTCACCAGGCGGCCCTTCGGGGAAGGGCATCCGGCCCGGTTCGATAGAATAGCGGTACCGATCAGGTTGGAGATTCATCGCTTTACCTTGTGAACGGTTGCCGCGCAGACTCAAAGAGCCCCTTAAGCCTCGGCGATCACCGCACCGCATTCGCCTGAGTTGAACCCTCGCGGCCATCTGGTCGGAAACCGTTCGCTAAATGGCGAATAGAGAGCAGCGGTCAGATTCGCGTTTGACAGGCTCGCATCGGTCAGGTCGGCGTGTCGCAGGTCCGCGCTCATCAGGTTGGCTCCTTCGAGGTTGGCGCCAGTCAGGTCCGCTCCATCCAGGTTGGCGTGTGACAGATCGGCGCCCCTCAAGTCAGCGCCGCGTAAGATCGCGTCCTCCAGGTTGGCGCGCGCCATGTTAGCGCCCCACAAAACTGCTCCCTGCATATCGGCTTCGGCCAGATGCGCGCCGCTGAGATCCGCCTCGACCAGAAGTGCCGCAGCAAGGTGAGCGTTGCGGAGATCGGTCCCCCGCAGCAACGCCCCCGTCATGTCAGCCCGCTCCAATGAGGCTGCAATAAGATGCCCGCCGGATAGATCTACCGCCGCGAGATCAGCGTTGTCCAGATAGGCGCAACCCAGGTCGGCCTCCTGGAGGTCCTGTCCGATCACCTCGTAAAGGATCTCGCTGGAACCACGTCTCATGATCAGCACGCGTTTGCGCATTGGGTCAGTGGCCAAGATACGGCAGTCCCTGTGTGATGATATGGTTCTCCTCGCTAAAAAGCATATCTGTCTCAATGAGCCGGTTCAGCATCGTGGGCATGAACTCTGCGGTGTGGTCGAAAGCGGCGGCAAGGCTTACGCTTGCGCCCGATCTAACCTGCATGGAAGGTAGGGACTCATAGCGCCCGGAACGATCACTCTTGTTGACAGCGTCCGCCGAGCTCGCCTGCCCGCTAGCGCCTCGCACACCGCCGTACACGCTGCGGGAGCGGTTGCTCGCACGTCCGCCACGTGTGCAGGCAAGCAGACGGAGGCAGCTCCACTACAGACCGTGCAGCCGTTTGTATATCCAGCGCCACGTCTTGCGCGCAATCCTCGATCTCCTCTGGCGATAGAGCCTGGCAGTGCCTCGCCTGGTACGCGTGCGCCAGCCTCCTGGCCTCCCGCTGAATGCAGGCGAGGCAGGCAGAGAGTGCCAGGTCAAGCTGCTCACGGGGCCATGCAGCCGCGCCATTGCTGTGCATGCCGCACAACTGGTTCGTCGATCCCTTCCATCTGCCCGGTCGATCCATTTCACCTGCTCCCTGTCTGCAATGGGGAGATGCAGCCATCTACTGCACATTCATAAACAGGTCGCGCTGCTCCCCGACCGGTCCCGCTTCCGGCGCCATACGCTTCGCATTCGCTCGGCCGCCGCCGAATCGTGCCCTACTATATAAAGCACCGAGATGCCCGACAAATACATGCGCGGCAAAGTATTTTTGAAAATAGTTGCCCGCCCGTACAGCCGCTTCGTTCCGGCAGCCCGGTTAGCCGGGTTCCCCCGGCATACAGGTGCTCAGCCCACTCCCCGGGGTGATGCGTCGCGGATTGCTCT
>JBBRJW010000421.1:0-3962 GCA_038218705.1 Chthonomonadales bacterium
ATCACGGCGTCCGCAAAGGCTCCCGTCCGGCGGGCAATGAGAACAGCCCGGGCGGGCTCGCCAGCGATGAGCCACTGTCGGACCTGCATGCAGGGCGCGAGATCCTGACCCTCCGCCAGCAGCGCAGCCTCCCGGCGCCGCCCGTGCTTCTCAAGCAGGGAGACCGCCGTGGCGTGGAGCCCCAGCAGCTCCGTCAGCGCAAAGGCAGCCTCTTCTATTCGCCCCTGCTGCTCCAGCCGATCGGCTGCTTCACGGTAGAGGAACTCCAGGTGGGTGCGAATATCCGTCGGGACTCCGATGCCGACGGACCGGGCGCCCCCTGCCGTTACCTGCAGGACATGTCGGGGTTTGAGCGCGCGGAACAGATGGGCTCTCGCCTCAACTGCCTCTGGCCGCACCGGGATGGCGAAGCGGAGGGCCTCCAACAGCTCGCCACTCTCGAAAAGGTGTATCGAGTGAGCCACGAAGCTGGCCTGGCTCTGCACGACGCGATCCAACAATCCAGCGCGAAGCGCTGCTCCATGCGCCCAGTTCTTCAGGGCGAACATCCATGGAGGCGACGTATCGCGCACGGGACCCGTTGGAGAGAGCAGCTCGCCCGAGGGCGACTCTGGCCCTCGGCGGCCGGGGCTCCAGCCCTGAAGACGGGCCGTGAGCGCACGCGCCAGTCCGTCGAGTGGCTTAGGATGACTTGCGGTGACCGCGCGGGCATCGAGGGAAGCCAGCAGCTCATCCCTGCCGGCCAGCACGGTGGCGAGCCCTTTCATGTCGGTCTCGGCGACGAACCGTCGGGGGATGAAGCGCTCCCCCGGCGGCAGATTTGCTCCGAGCGGTCGCATTATGAGTGTTCGCCAATCCGCAAGGTCGATCCAGGCGCCCGGGTCGACAGTCTCCGATTCCCGCAGGAGCAGCCTGCGGATGCTGCCGCCCTCCACCAGAAGTAGTGCGGGCTCGCGGGCCCAGTCCTCCTCGAGCTCGGAGGGCTGCAGCGGTGCTGAGAGCAGGCAGCCGCCGCTGGATGTCAGCAGCAATCCGAGCGCCGCTTCGCTCGACTGGCTTCTGGCGGAGGGCCAGCGCAGCACAAGCCAGTCCGGAAAGCGATAGATCGCTGATCCGGGCCTCCACTCGGCCACAATTCTGCGTGCTGCCTCGGCCTCCGATTGGCGAACGAGCGAGAACGCGAGGCCAGCGGCATCGACCATCCCCCGGTGAACCACATGCGCGGGTGGCTGGCCTGTCATTGGCGGTCTTCCGTCATAAATCGATAGAGGTGGCTCTTCTGGGTTATCCCGTAGATTACGATCTCGCCGCCCTCCGTAAGGTAGGCGACTTCGCCGGCGTAGGGTGACACAGAGAGACGTGCGATCGGCGCTGAAGCTCGCGGCAGCGCTGACGTCCCGTCCGGTCCCACGAGCATAATAGTCCGGCGGTCGTCATCGAGGCAGACGAGCCGAGCCTTGTAGTCGCGGGCTTCTGGCTGCGGCAGGGAATGGTCGACGGTTACCAGCGCGCCTGCTGCATCCAGGCCTGCGGGCAGGTCCACCTCAGCTTCCCGCTGGAACGAAAAGAGCAGCCAGCGTCCCGCAACTGAGGTGTCTGCTGCGCCAACCCACTGCCGGGGATCGGCGCGACCTCCGCAGCCGAGAAAGCCCGACCTGCCAGGCGGAAGGTCCTTCTCGACACGAACGATTGCGTCCGCGTCGACGGAGAGGAGTGCACGACCACCGTCGACGCGATTTCCGATCAGTCTCACACGGGTAGAATCCGCGCGAGTCGCTGTTACGTGCGTCGCGATCCACTCCCCCGGCGGGCGAACCCCATTTGCGAAATCCACGATGGCGCCAGCGGGCTCCGGGGGATAGACAATGGCGTTCCCCTGTAGGACCAGGACCAGACAGGCGGAGCAGGATGAGTCGTCGGACTGGAGCTGATAGCAGCCATCGAGAGTATCTGCGGGCTCGGGATGTCGGAGTTGTACACCTTCCGGCAGCGCTATGATGCGGCTCGGAAGTCGATCACTCCGTCCGCCAATGAACTCCAGAATCACCTGGTCGGGCTTATAGGCCGTAATGATCGCCAGGGGCTTGCCCCAACGCGCTGCGGCGAGAATGGCATTGGGAAAGAACGGATGATAGACGCGAGGCTGACCGCCGAGCTGGCCCGGGACATTGGGTACGGGGTAGACGATTACCTGGCCAACTCCAGATCGTGCGATCAGTCGTGTTGAGCCGCACTGAAACACGAGAGGAGATGTGGGCGGGAGAGCGCGTGCTTCCCGTACTACATGCGCGGCCTCTCCCAGCGGGCTGCGCAGCAGGCGGGCGCAGGCTCCGTCGGGCGGCAGCGACAGCCTGGCTGCTTTGACCGGCAGCCCCGGCCGGTGGATCCGTATATCGATGACGCGCTCCTCAGGAATCAGCGGATCGAGGATCTCCAGAAAGGAATCGCGACCTGTCTGAGACGCCTGCAAGCCCTGTCCACCGATCAGCCAGGTCTCGCCTTCCGGGGGGCCATCCAGGGCCTCCCGCCAGCCCAGGACGGCCTCCGCATTGGCGGGGACGCGGGGCCGGCTCGCGGCCATCGCCGCCAGCGCGGCCGGGAAGAGACCAACCCTGAGTGCGCTCGTCTCTTCCTGCGCGATGCCCCATCTCAACAGCGTCCCAGCTTCCTCCGCACGGCGGGCAAGCACAATCAATGCTGCCATCTGCGCCAGGCGGGGTGCGCCTGCCTGGTCGGGGCTTGAGTCGAGCAGCGCAACGCACTGCGCGCCGGCGACGGCATCGACCCGCTCTCTCTCCAGGAATACGTGCTCGCCTGTGGCAGCGCGCCGGAGGAACTCTTCCGGTATCTCGTCGGCGAGCAGCCACTCGGAGAGCAGCAGTCGGTCGTATGCCGGAGTATGCGTCAGGCCCGAGAACCCCTCGGGCTCTCCGGTACTGCTTTTGTCGCGGGGAGAAACGGGGCCGATGAGCAGGCTGAGGGCGCGCACAATGGGCCCCAGGACAGAGGCTTCCTCGGCTGGCAGAATTTGGAGGGCAGCGCCCCATGGGGCGAGATCAGGAGGCAGTAGCACTATCGGGCCTCCTCGGCCGAGAGCCACAACTCCAGTAGCGTTCGGCTGAGCGGCCGGGCGCCCCCCGCCGGAAGAACGATCTGAGCTGAGGGGAGGAGAGCGAGGGGAGCTGCTAACTCCGGAAACTGGTACGCGAGCGCTGAGGCGAGAAGCTCCTCTGGAAGGGAGGGAACAAGCGAGGTTGGCAGCAGAAGCTCACCCGAGCCCGGCGCAGTTCCAAGGTATATTCCGCCGTCGACCCATGGCAGCGAGTCGGTATCTCCCAGCAGAAGCAGCGTGCCCGTGGTCGCGGCCGCTGATACTTCTGGGAAATCGGCTTCGGCGCGCCCCAGGAGGCGCCGGGCCAGGGCCACCGCGCACTCCCCTTGCGCTGCCAGCGCGGTTGGCGCGAGAGGAGGCTCGCGAATCTCCCATCGAATCGTAATCAAAGGGCACCCAGGCTGGCAGCCAGACGATCACGCACGTCCCTGACCTCTTCGGGCGCGGACTCCGGCGCAAATCCGGCATCGATCTCCCGCAGGACGCCCTCAAGCCGCAATCGCCAGGCCGGCAGCCCTTCAGCGTCACCGGGAGCGGACGCGAGAAGCTCTCCTCCGGCGCGAACCAGCCGGCGGCCGCGTGCCAGCGGGCCCAGCGATGCCTCTTCCGCTGCAGCCACAAGGGTTCGACTTTCGCTTCGGGCCAGAAGCTCCCCAAGAGCTTCACGAGCTACTGTCTGTCCCTCCCGGGTGGGGACGGCGAGCAGAATCGGCCAGAGATCTCGCTCGGTTGGCACAGCCCGTCCGTCGAGTGCCGCTGCGGCCGCAATGAGCTTCTGCGCCTTAACGATCCGTCGGTCCGTCAACTCGATACCGGCATTGCGAAGCATCCGGACCGAACGGGCAATCAG
>JBBRJW010000422.1:0-3960 GCA_038218705.1 Chthonomonadales bacterium
TGCCCTTAGGTGTGCGGAAGCCCTGGCGAACTTCGGCCCTGCCGAGCGGCGACTCTTCGTAGATGGGCGTGAGCATGCCTTTCATGGCCTTCTCAACGTCCGCAGTGAGATCGTAGATGATATTGTAGGTGCGGATTTCAACGCCGGACCTCTCCGCCGCGCGAAGCGCTCCGGCATCCGCCTTCACGTTGAACCCGATCAGCAGGGAGTTCGTTGCCGCCGCAAGATCCACGTCCGTTTCGCTTATGCCGCCGACGCCGCTCAGCTTGACCATGATCCTGACCTCGGATTCGGTCTTGTTCTCTTCGACTTGAGCCAGCTCGCCCAATACTGCCTCTACGCTGCCCTGCACGTCTCCCTTGACAATGAGGTTGAGATCCTTGACCACTCCTTCGGACACCTTGCGGGCGATGTCTGCCAGAGTGACACGCTTGATCGTGCCCTCCAGGCGATTCGTGCGCGCCTTCTGCTGACGGCTCTCGCCGAGCGAGCGGGCCTCCTTATCGTTCTTCACGACCTGGACCGTATCGCCCGCGTCGGGCGCTGAATTGAGGCCGACAACCTCGACAGGCATCGCGGGACCTGCTTTCAGGATGCGCTCGCCGCGATCGTTGGTCATCGCGCGCACCTTGCCGTACACGGTGCCCGCGACAAGGCTGTCGCCAACTTGCAGCGTGCCCGATTGGACCAGGACCGTTGCGATGGGGCCGCGACCGGCCTCGGTTCGCGCTTCTATAATCGCTCCGGAGGCATGACCACTGGAAGTGGCCTTCAATTCACCGACATCCGCGACAAGGATAATATACTCCAGGAGCGCGTCTACGCCCTCACCGGTCTTCGCGGATACGGGAACGGCAATCACATCGCCGCCATACTCTTCCACAACCAGGTTGTGTTCGGTAAGCTGCTGCTTGATACGGTCCGGCTTGGCGTCGGGCTTGTCGATCTTGTTGACCGCAACAATGATCGGGACCTTGGCAGCCTGCGCGTGGTGGATCGCCTCAACCGTCTGCGGCATGATGCCATCGTCAGCGGCGACCACCAGGACCACGATATCGGTCACGCTGGCGCCGCGAGCGCGCATCTTGGTAAACGCCTTGTGACCGGGCGTATCGAGGAACGTGATCTTGCGTTTCTCGCCGTTGTGATCGACTTCGATCTGGTAGGCGCCGATGTGCTGCGTGATCCCGCCGAACTCGCCTTCCACGACGCTCGTCTTGCGTATCGTGTCGAGTAGGGTCGTCTTACCATGATCGACATGTCCCATGATCGTCACTACGGGCGGGCGGGCGCTGGCCGTGCCGCTCGGCCCCTTATGCTTTGGAGCCGCCGCCACTACAACCGGCTTCTCGACCGCCTTCACATTGAGGGTATATCCGTAGGCGGCGGCGAGCCGCTCGGCGAGGGGGCGCGGCAGGCGCTGGTTAGGGCCGATCAACTCGCCCATGTCCATCAGCTTCTTGACCGCGGCATTCGGCTGCACGCCCATTGCTGCCGCGAGGTCCTTAACGGTTGTCGAGCCGGTAACCTCCGCGACCTTGCCCTCGCCGGCAGCCTTACCGAGCAGGCCGCGCACGGTATTTGCCGTTTCTATATCCAAAATCGGGTTGGCGCCCGTGGATTCTATTCCAAGATCTTTTAATTGCGCCGCCAACTCGGCAGCAGTCAATGTCAGCTCTTTTGCCAGGTCCGCTAGCCGGACGCCTGGAGACTCAGCCATTCGCATTACTCCTCGCTTTCTCGCGGCCCCGTGCCGCAATCCTCTGCACGCTTCTCTTCTGCTTCTTCGGCAAGCGCCTTTGCACCGCGCGGCGCGACTGGCGGCGCTGCATCCTGCAAACCGGCGACGTCGTCCCCTTCCGGCGGCGAGCCAGGGCTCGCCGAACCGGAAACACGCCCAAGCCGCACAGCCTGCGCGTTTGGCTCAAGGAACAGACTTTCGGGTATCGGCGCTGCCTTCAGCGACCGCTCCAGCTTTTTCTGTTTGCGAGCCAGCGCGATGCACGCCGGCTGCGCGCAAACGTATGCGCCCCGGCCTGGCATTTTGCCCTTGGGATCGTACACGACGACCCCGTCAGGCTGCCGCACGACACGCAGCAGACCGCGCTTCGCGTCTGTGGTACGGCAGGCGACACAAGTTCGAATTGGGATATGTTTTGGTTTGATCATGTGCTGAACTACTCGCCGCAATCGGTTTAACCGTTTGGGCCAATGACAGCACGGAGGCATAAGAGCACAAGAAGAGACGGGCCGCACCGAGTTTGGTTCGGCAGCGCCACGGCAGCGGGGATGCGGCCGCGAGGCCCGGAAAGCAAGCAGCGTTGAGGCGCCCAGAGCGCCGGCATGAGTCGCAATCGCTAAATCATGATCGCTCTCCCGTGCTTGCCGAGCAGCTCGCTCGCGCTCGATCGCGCGTTCCGCCCGTGCAGATCATCCCGTCTCATTCCTGTTCCAACCGCGCCATCCATTTTCCCTACAGGCGTCACCCTTATGGCCTGTATCGATCGGTCGTTATTTCCGTGCGCCGGTCCAATTCCGGCGATTGAAGGCGTACCAGTCTGAATTTCGCAGGCTGGATTCGTGTTTTCTGGCAACGCAACAAGCGCCCGCAGCGCTGCTCCTGAGGTGCTCGCAAAAACCGGCGTATTCATTCTACGCCGGCTTCTTCGGGAGTAACTGCATCCGCCGCGGACTCTTCACCGACCAGGGTCTCTTCGCTGCCAGTGCCTATCGACGCCTGATGGCCGTTGCTGATCGCGGGAGCGCCAATAGCGATCGCATCTTCGGATAGAGGCGGGGCCAGTTCGTCCCGCTCGATTGCCACATCCGCCGTATCATCGGCCAAATCTTCGGAGTCGTCCTCATCATTGCCCGGCAGAGGCGTCATCGCCATCAGCGCCGCGCGAGCTACCTGCGCCTCGCTTCGGATATCGATCCGCCACCCGGTTAGCCGAGCCGCCAGTCGGACGTTCTGCCCCGCCTTGCCGATGGCCAACGACAACTGGTTGTCCGGCACGATAACGAATGCGCTCTTATCGTCTTCCTTGGCAGATACCTTGACCGCCTTAGCGGGCGACAGAGCCTCCCCAATAAAGAGAGCGGTGTCCGCATTCCAACGTACGATGTCGATCTTCTCGTCGTAAAGTTCGTTGACTACGGCCTGAACGCGGCTCCCGCGATGCCCAACGCAGGCCCCAACCGGATCGACTTTTTCGTCCCTGCTGGTTACGGCGATTTTGGACCGGGCGCCAGGCTCACGGGCCACGCTCTTGATGGTGACGATACCGTCCGCGATCTCCGGTACTTCAAGCTCGAAAAGGCGGCGGATCAGGCTCGGATGTGTCCGCGAGACGATGACCTGCGGGCCCTTCGGCGTTTCCTTGACTTCAAGCACATACACTTTTATACGGTCGTTGAAATGGTACGGTTCGGTATCGACCTGCTCCTGCACCGGCAGCAGCGCGTCGAGCTTGCCGAGGTTAATGATGGCGTTGCGGCCCTCGTGCCGCTGCACGACTCCGGTTACCACCTCGCCGACCTTGTCGTTATACTCGTCGAAAATCTTGCGCCGCTCCGCCTCGCGGATACGCTGCACAACGACCTGCTTGGCAGTCTGCGCCGCGATGCGCCCAAAATTGCCCAGCGGGACCGGCTCTTCCAGTATCTCGCCTACCAGCTTCTCGGGATCGATCCGGCGAGCCTCTTCCAGACTGATCTCAGCAGGGTCTTCGGTTGGGCCTTCGACAACGGTTCGCTCGGTAAAGACACGAAACGGCGAAAGCGCTGACTTGTGCGCATCAATGCAGACTTTTATTTCGGTGTTGGCGGGATAGTTCTTCTTGTAGGCGGTCGCAAGCGCTGACTCAACGGTTTCGATGAGCGTATCGAGCGGAATATCCTTCTCTTTAGAGATCTGCTGGAGCGCGTCTATAAATTCACCGTTCATGGCTGCGTCTCTCC
>JBBRJW010000423.1:0-3953 GCA_038218705.1 Chthonomonadales bacterium
CGATCTATCGGTTTCGGGGCGCTGCCCCGGCAAACTTCGACCGATTCGAGGACTTCTTCCCGGGCGGAGCGCGGGTCCGTCTTCGGGTTAACTATCGCTCCGTTCCCGCGATCACGGCACTCCTCAGCGCAGCGGCGGCACGAACGCCCGGAGCAGACGCGCCACTGCTCCCGGCAGACGAGACAGCCACCGATGAGCGCTTCGGGCTCTGGGGAGCAAACCGACCGCCGTCCCGCCTGCACCCACTCGCGCTGGCAGAGGCGGATGACGCGGATTCTCAGGCGGATGGCCTCGCCGCTGAGATCGAGCGTTGCCGAAGCGCGGGCGTTCCTCTGCCCGACCAGGCCGTCCTCTGCCGCACCAATGCGCAGGCTGCAGCCCTCGGGGAGCAGCTTGCCGCGCTCGGAACATCGGTCCTTCTCGCAGGCAAGCTCTTTGATCAGCCGGATGTGAAGGACCTGCTCGCTCTCCTCCAGCTCCTCTCCGAGCCCGGAGGAGCAGCGCTCAGTCGCATTGCGCGCTGGCAGGCCTATGCGCTCTCCGGGGAGGATCTCGCAATTGTCCGAGCGGCGAGCGCCCCGACAGATCGCTTCCCCGAGGCTCTGCAGCCGCTGCTCGAGCTGCCTGGCCTATCGACTGCCGGACGGGCTGCGCTCACGCGGCTCATCGATGCCACTCTCCCATTACGGCGGGAGGCCGAGAACCCGTGGCGCTTCCTCGCGAGGTTCCTTTTCGAAACGGGGGATTTCGTGCGGCCCATGCTGGACGATCCGTCGCCGGCTTCGCGCCGCAGACTGCTCGCCGTGCATCAGCTCCTGCAGTTCACACGCGGAGAGGGCAATTCAGCCGAGGCAGGTCTGGCGGGTACCCTTGCCCGCGTCCGCCGCGTAATCGCCACGGGGGAGGATCGCTCGACGCGCCTCCCGCTAGAATCCGAGAACCTGGACGCTGTCAGAATCATGACCGTTCACCAGGCGAAGGGCCTGGAGTTTCGGGTTGTCTACCTGCCCAACCTGACGGACGGCCAGTTCCCGACGCGCGGGCGACCGGCTCGGGTGGCATCACTGCCAGAGTCCGGCGTTGCACGGGTGGATCGGGACGCGGCGGAGGAGGAGCGGCTGTTTTTCGTAGCGCTGTCGCGCGCGCGGGATCGGCTGGTTCTCAGTTGGCCAAAGCGCACGAGGGCACGCGCGACAGTCATCTCGCCCCTGCTCAACCGGCTCCTTCCCGACCTGGAAGCGCTTGGCGCGGAGAGACTCATCTGGTCAACCTCGCGTTCGGGCACACCTCATTCGAGACCACTGGCCAGCCAGGAGGCCTCGCCACTCCCGGGCAGAGAGCGCCCGCGCGTCAACCTCGCCGCATTGGAGCAGTACCGGGTCTGCCCGCGCCAATACTACTACGAGCGGGTCGCCGGCCTCCGGCAGGATGCGGAGCCCGGCGCTTATCAGCAGTTTTACAGGTCGGTCGAGGCAGCGATCGCATGGATCGATTCGCGGATCGGGGCAGGGGCGATGCCGGGAGCAGGCGAGGCGGCCGAACGGGCGCGCGCCCTCTGGGAGCGGCCCGGCGGATCGGAAGCCGAGGCGAGAGTTCTTCTCGCCCGAGCAGAGCAAATGGCCGAAGCGGCCCTCGCTCTCCGGGCAGAGGTCGCAGGCTTGCCGCGTTCACCGCACCTCGCAGCCGAACTGGAGCAAGGCGTGGTTACCCTGCGTGCTGATATTGCCGATGAGCTGCCGGATGGCGCGCTTCGGTTCGGAAAGCGCTATCGCCGCGAGAGTCGGCAAGGCGATCACACGGACGAGAAGCATGCGCTGCTGCGCGTCGCGGCTCGCCAGACCCACCCCGGCCGCGCAGTACGCATCGATATCGAATACCTTGCCGATGGCGAGCTGAGGACGATCGCAGAGCAGCCGCGATTCGAGCCAGCCCGGGTTGCCAGATATAATGAGGCGCTGCGCGGTATTGCGGCGTCTGAGTTCCCCCCGTGTTCCGATGCGAGCCGATGCAGTGCCTGTCCCTTCCTATTCATCTGCCCGGCATGAAAGGAGATTCAGCGCCGCGTACCGAAATCCCCGATCACATGTCGAGAACCTCGCCAGACAACCTTGATCCCGCATCCCTCGACGTGCTGGTGCCAGCCGGCGGGCGGATCGCGGGCGAATTCGCAGCCGCGGCCGGTACGGAAGTAAAGGCACTGGCCGAAGTGGGCGGCGAAACCCTGCTCGCCCGCACCCTCGCGGGCCTTCGCGCCGCGCCCTGCGTCCGTCGGCTGGTTGTTATCGGGCCAGAGGAGGCGCTGGCCGAGGCCCGCCGATGTGGGGCTGAGATCACAGTCGCCGAAGGCTCAACCGGCCCGGATAACATCTTTCGCGGCCTCGAGGCTCTCGGTCCATACGTGGAGCACGTTCTCATCGCCACATCAGACCTACCATTCCTCGGGCCGAGCGCCGTGGCAGACTTCCTCACGCGCTGCCCTGCGGACGCGGACCTCTGCGTCGCGATTGTCCGCCAGGAGGTCTTCGCGGAAAAGTACCCCGGCCTTATCGACACATCCAGTGCGCTGAGCGATGGCAAATTCCGGCTCGGCTCGATCTTCCGGGCCAGGGTACCGGTACTGCGGCAGATTCGCCCCCGCTTCGACCGCCTGTTTGCCGCGCGCAAGAGCGACCTTCAGCTCGCACGACTGGTCGGCGGCGCTATTCTGCTCCGGTACGCTAGCCGGCGCCTCGCGACCCGCCATATCGTTGCCCGAGCGGCGGCCGTTCTCGGCTGTCGGGGAGCGCTGATTCACTCGCCCTTTCCCGAAATCGCATTCGATATCGACCTGCCCGAAGAGCTCCTCTTTGCGCGGCAGCTCGCCAGTTCCACGCCCCGGAAAATGGACTCATGACGCACGCGCCCTCGCTCGAACCGGACGAACCGCAGCGCGAGCTGAGCGCCGCCCAGATTGTGGGCTATAGCCTCGCCAGCCTCGGATATGGCGCGTTTTACGCCCTTAACAACGCGGTGCTCCCTCTCTTTCTGCGGACGTACACCGGCGACGCCCGTCTGATCGGGCTGATGGGCTCGACCCACTCCTTCGAGGGCGCGCTTATTCAGCCAATCGTCGGCTCCGCGTCGGATGCCTGCCGGAGCCGCTTCGGTCGAAGGCGCCCCTTTATCCTGGCGGGCACGCTTCTCTCGGTCGTGCTGCTGCTGTTGACCCCGGCCGCGGCGCGCCTCCCGGGGCTGCACTTCGAGCCAATGGTCACCTGGCCGCTTCCCCCGCCGCTCCTCGCCATGATCGGGGCGATCTTCCTCTTCACCATCTTCTTCAACGTCGCGCAGGACCCCTATCTTGCCCTGATGCCCGACATCACCCCGAAGCGCCAGAGAGGCCGGGTCAGCGGGTTCACGATGTTTGTGATGACGTTGGGCCAGGCCGGCCTCGTCCTCGCGCCCATCCCGCTTACGATGAAGTTCACCGGTACAGCCGTTCTCATGCTGCTCACCACGCTGCTTACCTGCGCGTTCACGTCCGAGCGCCCCCGGTCTGGTGCGGCGGGGTCTCCGCGATTTCTCTCCGGGATTGGCAGGGCGTTCGTGGGCCTGAGCACCCTCCGCGAGGCAGGCAAGGCGCTCTGCGCGCTCTTCTTCTCCGGCATTGGAATCGGCGCAGTCTTTCCGTTTCTGACCCTCTTCGTGAAGACGATCACCGGCTGTTCCGACCACGATGCAGAGAGGATGTTCCTGCTGCTAATGGTCGGCACCGCGGCAGGCGTCATTCCTTTCGGTTGGCTCGCGGACCGTATCGGCCCAAAGCGAGTGCTCATGGTGGGCTTTGCGATGATTGCCGTGGCCGCTCTCGCGGGGCTGCGAGTTCAGTCGCTCAGCCAGATCGGCGCGATCATGCTGCTGGCCGGGCTGGGCAATTCAGCACAGACAGCTTCCGGCTATCCCCTGCTCACCAT
>JBBRJW010000424.1:0-3952 GCA_038218705.1 Chthonomonadales bacterium
GGCAGCAGATCGACGTGAATATCAAGAAGCGCAATGAGCTTGCCGCGAGCGAGGCGGAGTACTGGAAGTGGGAGGAAGAGCTGGGAGTGGCCGAACGGCGGCGCGAAGGGAATCGGAGCGCGCAGGCAGAGGCGACGGCAAGGCGCCACCACCTGGAGACATTGATCAAGGCCTGGCCGCACTATGTCGACCTGTGTAGTGCAGAGCGCGAGCTGGGAACGGTCGTGCCGGTAGTTGCTGTCTTTCCGGCCGATGGAGCGCAGCGCCTGACGAAGCTGAACGATCAGCGCGATACGATCCTCCGTTCCCTGACCGAGAGAGTTGCGGCCAGCAGCGCCTGCGAAGTCGCAATGGCTGCCCTCGCGCGCCGCCCGGACATCCTATTGAAGACTTCCGAGATCGATGTGCTCGTCCGACAGGTTGGCAGTATCGTGGATTGCGAGAAGCGGGTCAACGAGCTGGCCGGACAGATCCGGGTGAAAGACGGCGAGCGTTCGCAGCGATTGATTGATCTTGGGAACTGGCCGCTCGATCAGGCAGAAGCATTCGACCTCTCGGTGCAGGCGGCGCAAGTGCGGGGTGCGCGTTCCGTGGCACTGGCCGACGCACGGACCCGCCTCGGCAGCGCCGAAGAGAGGGTGCTCGCCGACGGGCGGCAGTTGAAGAAGGCGGAAGAGGATGTCGCGAAAGCACGGGTTGAGCTCGCCGAGAAGTGGCCGATTCCACCGAGCACACTCACCGAAATAGACGCGAGCGTAGATGCTCTGGCAGCGCTGGAGCGCCGTCTGGACCGTATCGCCGCTCTGGACGATCAAGTAGAGCAGATTCGGCGGCAGGTAACAGAGAGCGAGGCGGAGCTTCACGACCTCGTCACCCGCGGAATTCGCTTTAGGCGCAGGGCGAGCACCCTTGGTGCGGCTGCGATCCTGGCAGCGCTTGCAGCAATCCTGCCGGCATTGCGATCCGTGGGCCTCCTTGCTGCCGCGGTGCTGGGGGCTGTCGCCGGGTTGGCCCTTGGCGTCGGTAGAGCGCTCGCGTCAGAAGGGGACCTGAACAGCAGGAGGACAAAACTCGAAGCTGCCCGGAACGAGCTGGGGAGCCTTGAGAGCCAGCGCGCCTCCGAGCGGGAGGGGCTGACGCTGGAGAGAGCAGCCTGCGGATTGCAGGATAGCACCTCTTCGGACATTTCCAGGCGCCGTGCGGAGCTCGTTGCCGCACGGGTTGGCCGATCCGAATTCGATCTCGCTGAGTCGCGGTGCCGGACCCTCGAAATGATCGCCTCAAATGCAAGAGAATCGTGGGCCGAATCCGCGACGAGCCTGGATAAGGCGAAGGGTCTCAGCCTGGCAGCCAGTGCAGCATGGGAGGAGTGGCTCTGCGCCAACAAGCTGGCGCCGGAAATCACTCCGGGAGGCGCGACAGAGGTCGCGGATCTCGTTCGCTCTATAAAGGAGCGCACACAGGCCATTGCGGCAGCCGAGCAGTACAGATGGCAGGAGCAGCAGAAAGTCCAGGACTTTACCGTCCGGACCGGTGCGCTATGCAGCGAACTGAGCATTGGATTGAGCGACTCCAGTTTCGCCGGGCGGGCTGCCGCGCTCGAGGCTGCGCTGAAGTCCGCGCAAGAGGTACAGCGCAGATATGAGGAGCTTGAGCGCGAGAAGACGCGGGTTGAGGGCGAGATATCCACCCTGACAGCAGAGGATGCGCGGACCTTCAAATCTATCGGCGACCTGATGGAGGAAGCAGGGGCGGTGGACGAGGCCCACTTCCGGGAACGAGCGGCCGCCTTCAGCAAGAGAGCTGAGATCCTGGGCCAGATTGCCGAAGCGACGAAGGACCTTGAAACCCTGACTGCGCCCGGGGACGCCTGCCAGCGCCTGATCGACGAGCTGGCCGCAACTGACTATCCTGGCCTGATCCAGACACAGCAGACATGCGATAGCCTGAGGGAAGAACTGTTGGTCGATGAGAAGGCGCTTGAGAAAGTGCTCGCCGACCTTCGTCTCAATGTCGGCCGCGTCAAGACGTCGGATCAGGTAGCGCTGCTGACCCAGGAGATCGAGGGGATTCGGGCGGAAGCGTGCGAGCTCTATGAGGCATGGGCCCGAAAGAGGACCGCCCTCTGGCTGCTCGACAAGGCTAGCTCGGAGTTCGACCGCGTTCACCGGCCTGCCATTCTGAAGGCCGCAGGTGAGTCGCTCAGCGCCGCAACATGTGGGGCTTACGATGGCCTCGAGTGGGCCGACAAACTTTGCCAGGTTACCCGCAAAGGCGCACCAAAGGCCGAGGAACCCAATCGCGCTTTGAGCGAGCTTCTCTACCTGAGCCTGCGCTTTGGGATTATCGAGGATTACTGCGCCTGCGCCGAGCCGCTGCCCGTTATTCTCGACGACGTGCTCGCCAACTGCGATCCGGCCAACACTGCTGGCGCAGCCCGTGCCATCGCGAAGTTGGCGGAGCGACACCAGATCTTCTTCTTCACGTGCCACCCCGAAACCCTGGAGCTGATGAGGCAGGCCGCTCCCCGCGCTGCCCTGATTCAGCTTGAGGACGGCCAGGCGACGACAGTGACGGGCACAGCGCTGGTGGCTGTCGCGAAATGAGCCCGTAACACGGGCCGATCACCGCTCGCTTCGTCCGGTATTCGGGCGATGGGAAGCGCTCCCAAGCGTCGCGCTCCCCCGCCTATTCCCACCTTGTTCCTCGCCTTATTACCAGGATATCTCCGCCTATATCGCCGCTTGCCTCAAGGTTTGCCGCTCCCTGCCGACAATACCAGTTCAGGAAGCCGCCACGAATGCGGCTAACCCCGGGCGAAGCTCCACGATGAGGTATCGGCATTGAAGAAGAGGGCAGACTGCATGAATCGCGACCGTATCGCAATCAGCGCCATACTGGCTCTCGCCGTCACATCCGCCGCTGCCCTCAGCAGCCGAACCGTTCAGCTACCGCTCTCTCTGGTAGTCTGTGCGACCGCGCTTGGCGCACTCGCGTGTATCGCTCTCGTCGGGGCGTGGCGAGAGGGCGCTCGGCGCGAGGCGAGGGCCTCCGCCGAGCATGTGGACCTTGAGCGGAAGCGATCAGAGCTCGAGGAGGCGAACGCCCGGCTCCAGTCGCTCGCCACCACCGATGGGCTGACGGGCCTGAAGAACCACCGCACCTTCCACGAGCGCCTGTCGGAGGAGGCAGGGCGGGCGGCCAGATATTGCCGGCCGCTTTCGATCGTGCTCCTGGACGTGGACAAGTTCAAACAGTACAACGATCACCACGGGCATCCGGCCGGGGATGTTGTGCTTCGCCAGGTCAGCGCGATCCTGCAATCCGTGGCCCGATCCACCGATGTTGTGGCTCGCTACGGTGGCGAGGAGTTCGCGGTCATCCTTCCAGAGACCGACGACGACAGCTCTCTGCTGGCTGCCGAGCGCTTCCGCGCCGCCGTCGAAGCGGGGCCGTGGGAGAGAACCGCGGTGACGGTTAGCCTCGGTGTCGCAAGCCTCTGCCTCTCCTTCCCGTGCCCGACTACACTGATCGCCGGCGCGGACCAGGCGCTCTACCGGTCCAAGCTGCGCGGCCGCAACCAGGTAACGCAGGCCTCGGAGGCGTTTGCGCAGGCAGATTCAGAGAGCATGGCGCCCTATCAGCGGATGATGCAGGAGATGCTCGAGACGCAGGCTGAAACCATGGCTGCCGCCTCAGAGACCATTCGCGACGGACTGCACAAGTCTTACGACACGATGGTGGAGAGCTGGTCGCGCCTGCTCGACCTGCGGGACAAGGAGACGGAGGGACATAGCGTACGCGTGACCGAGATGACTGTGCGGCTCGCGCAGCGAATCGGAATGACCTCGGAGGAGATTCTCGCGGCACGGTGGGGAGCCTGGCTGCATGACATAGGCAAGATCGGTGTGCCAGATTCCATTCTGCACAAGCCCGGGCCGCTCACGGACGA
>JBBRJW010000425.1:0-3948 GCA_038218705.1 Chthonomonadales bacterium
GAGGCGTTCTGGATCGCCATTTCGCATGCGCCTCTGACGGTTGTGGGCCTCAACTGCTCGCTGGGCCCGCGCGAGATGCGACCTTATATCGAGGAGCTATCCCGCATCTGTCCGCTCTATGTGAGCGCCTATCCCAACGCCGGTCTGCCGGACCCCTTGCTCCCGACAGGCTTCCCTGAGACACCGGAGTCGCTTGCCCCCCAACTGCGCGAGTGGGCAGCCAACGGATGGCTCAACATCGTGGGCGGCTGCTGCGGCACGACTCCGGAGCACATCCGCCTCATCGCAGACGCGGTCGCCGGTCTCACCCCGCGCGTTCGGCCGGAGATTTCGGCCTATTCACGCTTCAGCGGCCTGGAGCCCCTCACCATCCGCCCCGAAACGAACTTCATCAACATTGGCGAGCGCACAAACGTAACGGGCTCGCCGAAATTCGCGAAGCTGATCCTCTCAGAGGACTACGAGGCTGCCATCGCCGTAGCGCTGCAGCAGGTTGAGAGCGGCGCAAATATAATTGACATCAATATGGATGAGGGCCTGCTGGACGGCGAGGCCGCGATGACGAAGTTCGTCAACCTCTGCATGGCGGAGCCCGACATCGCACGTGTTCCGATCATGATCGATAGCTCGCGGTGGGGCGTTATCGAGGCCGGCTTGCGGTGCCTGCAGGGAAAGGGAATCGTCAATTCTATCAGCCTGAAAGAGGGCGAGGAGCGATTCCGCGAGCAGGCGCGCCTGGTGCGGCGGTACGGGGCGGGCGTCGTGGTGATGGCCTTTGACGAGGAGGGGCAGGCGGATACAGTCGACCGAAAGGTGGCTATCTGCACGCGAGCCTACCGAATACTCACCGAGGAGATCGGCTTTCCTGCCGAAGACATCATCTTCGACCCGAACATCCTTACGGTCGCGACCGGCATCGAGGAGCACAACAACTACGCCGTTAACTTCATCGAGGCCACCCGCATTCTGAAGGCGACCCTGCCGGGATGCAAAGTCAGCGGGGGGGTCAGCAACATATCGTTCTCATTCCGCGGAAATAACGTTGTTCGTGAAGCGATGCACTCCGCGTTCCTCTACCATGCGATCGCCGCGGGCCTGGACATGGGCATCGTTAACGCGGGGCAGCTTGCGGTCTATCAAGAGATCCCCGGAGACCTCCTGGAGCTCGTAGAGGACGTCCTTCTGAATCGGCGGAGCGATGGGACCGAGAGGCTTCTCGCCTTCGCTGAGACTGTGAAGCGCAAGGGCAAGGCGGAAGTCAAGGATGAGGTATGGCGCCAAGCGCCCGTGGAGGAGCGACTCTCGCACGCGCTTATCAAGGGCATTGTGGACTACATAGAGGCCGATACCGAAGAGGCGCGTCAGAAGTATGACCGGCCGCTGAGCGTGATCGAGGGCCCCCTGATGGACGGGATGAACGTGGTGGGTGACCTCTTTGGCGCAGGCAAAATGTTTCTGCCACAGGTGGTGAAGAGCGCTCGAGTTATGAAGCGCGCTGTTGCCGTGCTGCTGCCCTACATGGAGGCCGAGAAGGCAGCCATTCGTGCGGCGGGCGGCGACACGAAATCGCAATCGAAGATAGTCATTGCGACCGTGAAGGGCGACGTCCACGATATCGGCAAGAACATCGTTGGCGTTGTCCTCGGCTGCAACAACTACGAAGTGATCGATCTCGGCGTAATGACGCCCTGCGACAAGATCCTGGAGTGTGCGCGGGTCGAGAACGCGGACCTGATTGGCCTCAGCGGCCTCATTACCCCGTCGCTGGATGAAATGGCCCATGTTGCGCGCGAGATGGAGCGGCAGGGCTTCCAGGTTCCGCTCTTGATAGGCGGCGCGACAACGAGCAGGGCGCACACCGCGATCAAGATTGCGCAACACTACTCCGGGCCGGTTGTGCATGTACTGGATGCCTCGCGAGCGGTAGGAGTCGTAAGCGCCCTCACAAGCGCCGACCAGAAGCCAGCCTACCTTGAGAACCTGCGGTCCGAGCAGGAGATGCTGCGGCAGCAGCACGCGAACCGCCAGCGCGAGCGCGCCGTAGTCTCCCTGCGTGAAGCGCGCGTGCGCGGGATGAAGACCGATTGGGGCTCCGCTGAGATCGCGGTCCCCGAGGTCATCGGCACGCGGGTGTTCGGCGACTATCCGCTGGAAGAGCTCCTTCCATTTATCGATTGGTCGCCCTTCTTCCATACCTGGGAGCTGGCAGGGCGGTATCCTGCAATCTTCCAGGATGCAGTGGTCGGCGACGAAGCGAAGCGGCTATTCGCTGACGCTCAGGAGCTGCTGGCTCAGCTGACCGCCGAAAAGTGCCTGAAGCCCAGCGGTGTCTTTGGCTTCTTTCCTGCCAACAGCGTGGGCGACGACATTCTCGTCTATTCGGACGAGAGTCGAAGCCGGGTGCACGCGCGCCTTCACACCCTTCGCCAGCAGGTGGACAAAGGGCCCGATACCATTAACTATGCCCTCGCTGACTTCGTCGCGCCGGCACAGAGCGGGCATGCGGACTACATAGGAGCGTTCGCGGTAACCAGCGGACACGGCCTGCCAGAGGTGACCGCGCGGTACCGTGCGGAGCACGACGACTATAACGCCATAATGGCAGAGGCGCTCGCCGACCGGCTGGCAGAAGCGTTTGCCGAGCGGCTGCATAAAGTCGCGCGCGACCAATGGGGATATGGACTCGCCGAAACCCTTTCTCCGGATGACCTGATTCGGGAGCGGTACCGGGGCATTCGGCCGGCCCCCGGGTACCCGGCGTGTCCGGACCATACCGAGAAGGCTCAGATATGGAAGCTTCTCGATGTCGAAGCCAACACTGGGATCACGCTCACGGAGAGTTATGCGATGTACCCGGGAAGCTCGGTGAGCGGCCTCTACTTCTCACACCCTGATTCACGGTACTTCCCGGTGGGCAAGATTGAGCGGGATCAGGTTGAGGAGTATGCCGAGCGCAAGGGAGCGCCCGTGCCAGAGATCGAACGCTGGCTGGCTCCCAACCTGAACTACGACCCTGAGGCAAATGCATGATAGGCCATCCTGCGAGCGCGCGGAGTACTTTCGGAAGGGCAGTACGTCCGATGTGGCCTCGACTGAGACCGGCAGTCCCATCGGTCTGGATATTCCTCGCGGTGACTGTCTGCTCTAGTGGCCTGATTGACCGAGCATCTGCGCTGAGGCAACGGGCGACGAGCGCTCCAGGCGCTTCGGCGGATCATGCATTTCGCTTCGTGACGGACGCGCCAGCCACGTCGGTGAGTGTTGCCGGCGCGTTCAATGGCTGGCGGATCGACGCGAACCCGCTCACGCCCTCCGCCGACAGAAGAGTGTGGACCGGACAACTTCGGGTGCCCTATGGCCGAACGGCCTACAAATTCGTCGTTGACGGACGCGAGTGGCGCACCGACCCGGGTATCCATGAGCGGGACGCAGACGGCAACTCCGTAGTGCTCGTGCTGCCACCGGATTACCTGCGGTCTGCGAGCCCGGACGATGGCGTACTAACTGCATCCGCGCTGCTCCATGAGCAGGCTTATCCCACCCTCAATTACGACCGCGGCGAATTGACGCTCGGGCTGAGAACTCGACCGCACGATCTTCGCGCGGTCGCCGTGCGCCTCGACGGCATCCGCTATGCGGCCTCGATTTTCCATGTCGAACCACTCTACGCGCGATATGAGGCTCATATCCCCTGGGATCGGGCACGAGCGGCGTCCTATTTCTTTGAGCTCAAGGACGGGCCGCGGACGTTCACGTTCGACCAGCAGGGGCTGCACCGTGGGCAGGCCATCCGCCCATTCACGCTGAAAGCCGGGATTCCTGGTGCAATGGTCACATCGCAGTGGGTCGAGCAGTCGGTCATCTACCAGATATTCCCCGATCGATTTGCCCGGGCAAAGGGCGATTCGACCGGTGCCGGGCTCGCCCCGTGGAGCGCGAAGCCGACCG
>JBBRJW010000426.1:0-3946 GCA_038218705.1 Chthonomonadales bacterium
TTCGAGCTCGATGATGCGAGCTTCAAGGTTGGCAATGCGCTGATCGCGTTCGGCAATGCAGATTTCGCGTTCCTGATCCCGCACGAGCAAGAGCTCGTTCTGCTTGACCATCTGCTCGATGAGAGGGATCAATTGTTCGCGCGTCAGGTCGGAGTATCGGTCCATGGCTAAGGGATTCGACATCCGTTCGCCAAATGACTCTTCGATTTGCGGGCACCGAGCAAAAAAGTCGCGCTAGAGGCTCAGCCGCGAAATAACATCAAGTCTGAGCTGTTACCGACAATCGAAGGCAACCTGCCTTATGAGACCGCTCTGTTTTCGGGCTTCCTGCCCTGCTCACCAGGCCGTGGTCCTGAAACGCCGCACTTAGCGGCCCAACGACCGTACTCATGCTCTCGCGGAGGGGACGAACTTGCCGGTTCCATCCCCTGATCGCTCGCTTGCATCGCGCCGATAGCGGAATTTACTCATCTCTGGCCTCGCGATGCGAGCGAGCTAACGGAGGGGTCGGGAGTGAGGAGGAGAGTGAGCGCCTACGAGCGGGTGGCATCGTGAAGGTAGTCGTACACCGTTTCGGCGAGCTTCGCGTTCATTCCGGGCGCCGTCGCGAGCTCCTGATGGCTGGCAGCGCGCATCTTGCTGATGGTCCCGAAGTAGAGCTGTAGAGCCTTACGCCTCTTGGGACCGATGCCGGGGATATCGTCGAGCACCGACCGGGTGGCTTTGCTGCCGCGAACCTGCGCCTGAAAGGTATTCGCGAAGCGATGCGCTTCGTCCCGGATGCGCTGAACCAGATAGAGCGCCTGCGATGTCCGCGACAGGATGATGGGGTCCGGCTCGTTTGGCAGGAAGAGGTGTTCGTACTGCTTTGCCAGGCCGGCCAGCGGCAGAACCAGTCCGGTCTCTTCCATCGCTGCCAGAGCCGATGAAACCTGACCGCGGCCGCCGTCTACAATCATCAGATTGGGGAGTTTGTTGAAGCGTGGATTATCGGCCTGCGCCTCTTTGAGGCGGCGAGTCACTACCTCCTTCATCGAGGCGAAGTCGTTGGGCTTGTCGTCCTCGCGCTTGATCTTGAAGCGGCGGTACTCCTGCTTATTCATCTGGCCCCTCTCGCACACCACCATCGAGGCGACCTGATTCTCTCCCTGGGTGTTGGATATATCGAAGCACTCGATACGCTGGGGCGGCTCGGGAAGGCCGAGGGCTTCTGCCAGATCCTGGAGAGCCCGCTCGACATTGCCGAGGCGAGCGCGCATCTCTGCCTTGATCTGGTCGAGAGCGTGGCCGGCGTTTTCCGTGGCCATAACAACGAGCTTCTTCTTATCCCCGCGCACGGGCACCTGCACCTCGACCTTCTTGCCCTTCTTTTGCCGCAGCCAGGACTGTACAATTGCGATCTCATCCATGTCGCACGGAAGCAGGATCTCCTGCGGAATGAAGTTGGCGTTCTGGTAGTACTGCTTCACAAACTCCTGCACCACCTCAGATTGAGTCTCGTCGCCGTCACCCTCCACCAGAAAGTGATTCTGCCCTATCAGCTTCCCACCACGAATAAAGAACATCTGCACACAGGAGCCATTGAGGCCGGATTCGTCTTCCACGACAGCGATGACATCCTGGTCGATCAGCTCGTTGGTAATTACCTTCTGCCGCTGAAGGACCTCCTCAACGCCCTGCAGACGGTCCCGAAGCCGAGCGGCGCGCTCGAACTCCAGGCCCTTAGCCGCCTCCTCCATCTGCTGGCGCAGCTTTCGGATAATCTGCTCCTGGCGACCCTCCAGGAAGTCGGCAACGTCCCTGGCCGCGGACTGATACTCGGCCTTATCGGCGAGGCCCGCGCAGGGAGCCATGCACTGGCCCATGTGGTGGTAGAGACAGGGCTTCTGGACGGGTCTGCCGTCGAAGCTCTTTCCGCACGAGATGAGGGGGAAGATCCGATTCACCAGCTCCATGGTCGCGTAGACCGAACGGGAACTTGGATAGGGGCCGAAGTACTTGTTCGCATCCTGCCGCACGCGACGCACAAGCAGAAGCCGGGGAAAGGGCTCCGCCATCGTGAGACAGAGGTATGGGTACTGCTTGTCGTCTCGGAGGCGCACATTGTAGTGCGGCTGGTGCTTCTTGATGAGCGAGCACTCGAGGACCAGCGCCTCCAGCTCCGTGTCGCACACCAGAAACTCGAAATCCGCGATGTGGGTAACAAGCCGGCGTACTTTGGGCGTGTGGTTCGCCGATTTCTGGAAGTAGGAGCGGACACGATTCCGGAGGTTGATCGCCTTGCCGACGTAGATAATGACGCCGTTCTTGTCCTTGTGCAGATAGCAACCCGGCTTGGTCGGCAGCGTCGCGAGCTTCTCTATTACTGCTTGCGTTGGCATAGACTATTGTACCACCGGATACGGATGTCTGTCGGGAGCGGCAACGTTTTGCGGTCCGCGCATCATCATGCAGGAAACCTCGAACGCGCGTCGAAGAATCGCCCCTACGACGGCTCACGACGCTTTCCGGAACCGAAGCGATTCAGAGGGAACGTTTCGGAGAGTCCGCTCGTCTCCTGCATATTGTCCCGGACCGATGCGCCCGGACGGCCGGTGGGTGGCTCGAGAGGAGCAGATGATGCGACGACAGCTCATGGCAATACCCGCAGTGATGATTGTGGGAGTCTCCGGCATTTCTCTCCAACACTATCAGGGACAGGCTGCGGCGAGCGATCCCGGCGATTCCGTTTCAGGGTGGGCTCCCGCCCCGGTGGAGATCGCACGCCAGGTTCAGGCACTTCCAGCCGCCGAGCAGTCCAGCGCATTCGCGCACCGATTCGCCAACCGATTTCGCCAGCATGACCAGGGGCGCGCGGTCGGCCTGCGGTTCCTCACGCCCAATCGGATCAAGCTGATGGTGGAGGCGCGAACGGAACCGTGGGTGATCGATGAGATCGCCACAATGGCGTGGAGGGAGTCGCAGGCAGATCTGCACCGAGTCGTGGATGTCGACATCTATGAGACGTTCATCGGGTCGGCGGCAATCAAGATTGGCGAACTCCGCTCGCCGCCAGGCTCTGGCGGGTGCGCAGTCATCTCCTACCACTATCCGCGGCCCAACAGTGGCGAAGGGCGCGTCTACAACGCACGACACGAGCCGGATACCTGGCAGCGACTCGCCGCGAATCCGATGCCCTAGATTGTCGACCGTTTCGTGGCGGCAATAGGAAACGCTCCCCTGGTTCTATCGTGAACCAGGGGAGCGTCCGTTCTGATGGTCGCGTTAGAACGCTGTCTGGAAGTTGGAGAGCAGGGTCTGCCGACGCACGCCGAAGAACCCGGCGCCACCGCTCTGCGTATCGTCGATGATGTAGTTCAGCTGGATTTTGGAGTTGTGGCCCTTCAAGTAGTAGTTTGCGCCTACCGTGTATTCCTTCAGGTTGTGATGGGTGGGCGCGACGGCGACTCCCGCCGGGGAGCCCCCATGGATGGCAGGATCCCACTCATCGTACCGACCAACAAGCTGCCACTGCTGCGAGATGCTGTGCCCGTAGAGCACGTATCCACCCAGCGCCAGCGTGCGGGCGCCTCCCGACGGGCGATCCTGTGCGTAAGCCCCTTCTGCCTCCAAGAAGTGCGGGCCGGTCTGCCATAGAACCGTTACGCCGGCGCGGTCACGCGCGATGCGCGGGCGGTAGTCGCCCACGCTTGTACCGCCCCAGATTCCGAGCGTCAGGTGCCGAATGGCGGTGAGCGTTGCATTGAAATCGGCGAACTTCGCTCGGTCCGTATCAACGGTGTTCTGAGCCGCACCATTGTCGTCCCAGATACCTGCTGAGAGACTTCCAGCGGCGCTCGCGTACCTCACGACCGCCCCGGTGTCGCGAGCGTTGCCCGAGCGACCGGCATTGGTGGGCAGCTCGTTCATGATGGAGCGCTCCACCGTCAGCAGCTGACCGGAGTTA
>JBBRJW010000427.1:0-3934 GCA_038218705.1 Chthonomonadales bacterium
ACGAACGCCCTCTCACGATTTCTGGAGGATGTCTTCAAGCAGTGGCTCACCCCCTACAAGATCGTGGGCGGTCTCCGCTTCTACGAGCGGCGTGAGATCAAGGACCTGGTCGCCTACCTGCGCGTTATTCAGAGCCCGAACGACAGCGTCAGCCTCCGGCGCATCATCAATGTGCCCGCCCGAGGAATCGGCGCGCAGACGATGGGCATTCTCGATCAGGAAGTAGCGGCTACGGGCAAATCACTCTGGGATGTGCTTCAGCGCGCAGGCCTGCTCGCGCAGCTCAACAGCAGGGCACGCGCCAAGCTCACCGAGTTCGTAGGCCTGATTTCGGGACTTCAAGACTCCCGGGATCGGATGTCGCTTACGGATCTCGCAAGGCAGGTGCTGGAGCAGACGGGATATCTGACGGCGCTGGAGGCGGAGAAGACCATCGAGTCCCAGACCCGCATGGAGAACGTCCGCGAGCTGCTCTCGGTGACCCGCCAGTACGAGGCCGAGAGTCCGGAGCCATCGCTCGGCAGTTTTCTGGAACAGGTGTCCCTCACATCCGATATCGATAGTCTCGACACCAGTGCCGAGGCTGTGACAATGATGACTCTGCATGCTGCGAAGGGACTGGAGTTTCCTGTTGTGATTCTGGTGGCGATGGAGGATGGCCTCTTTCCGCATATGCGCTCGATGGAGAGCGATAAGGAGCTGGAGGAGGAGCGCCGTCTCTGCTACGTCGGCATCACCCGGGCGAGGGAGGAGCTGATCGTAACGCACTCCGATAGGCGCATGCTCTATGGGAGCAGCTTCTCCTACCCTCCGTCCCGTTTTCTGGAAGAGATTCCCAAGGAGCTCTTTCACGCCGGTGTCAAGCAGGGCGGACGCGGTCCTTCGCTCTCGAGCTTCGATCCCGGATCCGACAGCCCTGCCCGGCCTCCGAAGCGCCTCTGGGTGGATGCTCCCATCTCGCCGCGCGAAGAGGAGAAGCTGGCGGAGACGGCTCAATTCAAAGTAGGAGTGAAGGTTCGGCACGCTCAGTTCGGGATTGGGGTAGTTCTCAACGTAACGGGGGAGAGCGACAAGACTATCGTAGAGGTCGTATTCCCGAAGGTCGGACCCAAGCGGCTTGCGCTGGCCTATGCCAACCTGGAGCGTATGCCGTAGCACAGATCGTCGGCTCTCGAATGCTCTGAACTGAAAGGCGCCCCCGGGATAACCCCCGGAGGCGCCAACAGTTACCAGAGAGAGTTTGCCTACTTGTCGACGATCTTGCTCATGTCGCAGCCAGCGCAGCAGTACCAGGTCTTGCCGCTGATCGTAACGGCCCGAGTATTGGCGGCTGTGGCTTCCGTGGTCATCTTCATGTGGCATACCGGACATTCGTAGGTGTCGGCAGCAGTCACGGTCTGTTCCGCTGCGCCGCTTGCGGACGCGGCTGCGGCATCGGCCTGTCGCTTCTGGATGGAAGTATTAAGCGCCTGAAGCTGTGAGATGGTATTCTGCAGCTTCGCGATGTCGCCCAACGCAGCCTGACACGCGCTATCAGCCATAAGGGGGCGCGCGGACACGAGGGCAAACAGGGCTGCCAGCCCGATACCGGCGGTGCGAGTTCGAATCATCGGCTTGTCTCCTTTGGTAACGATCAATGCGTCACGACAGAAATTGAAGCGGGCGGTTAGATCGCGACCCACTACCTTACTCTACCACTGACGATTTGAAAACGTTCCCGCTAATGCAACTTTGAAGCACACCTTCGCGCCACTCCGCCAGTTTGTCGTTGCCATAGGAGGCGCTCTCTCCAGTCTCGACGCTGAAATGCCACTATTACCTTGAGGTAGGCCCCGCGACCGACTAGGCCTGCTCCACCAGAGATCAGCCGGTACCGCAGCGAGACCCAGGCGCGGTGAAGAGCTTCGAATGCCCGACGACAGCACGATATCTGAAGATGAACTGGCTCAGCTCCTCTCCGAAATGCAGAAGCGGGAGACCCCAACACCGGGTCCTACTCTTCCACGTAATCAGGACGCCAGGGCCCAGCGATGGGTTGTGAGCGACATCTATGCGACGCTCTATGTGAGGGGGGAGGAGGTTTTCGTTCCGGTTCACGACGTCAGCGCGACCGGTCTGCGCATCCTCAATGCTCCCGAGTCGCTCACATTGGGCAGTCGCGTGCTGCTCGTCGCGCCCTTCTATGCACATGGGACACTGGCTGTTCCTGCGGCGGTAATTCATCTGATCGACACGCGCAGCACCCGGGCGGCAGGGCTCAAATTCGAGCCCATCCACCCGGACGACCTCAACCCGATACGTTCTCTGCTTCGCACCCTTCAGCAGCTTCATACTTCTTCGGGGTGAGAAATGCGGCGGCAGAGAGACCTTAAACGAGCGGAATCGTCTGAATCTCTCCGCTGTTCGCCGAGCGGAGCCCCGCCTCCAGGATCTCCTGAGCGCCCCGGCTCACCTCGGGTGAGCAGAAGCCTGTGATCGGCTCGCCGCTCTCGATGCAGTGAACCAGATACTCGGGCCCATTGCGATGCGGCGCGGTCTTCTCCGGCGCGTCAATCACCTCGTCGGCCTTGCCCGGCCGCTGAATGATCAGTTTGCCCTGGTGCAGAGCGATCGAGCCCTGAGATCCGTAGACCACAGGATTTGCGCCGGCGCAGCTTACGGGCTGAGTCCAGCTCGCTTCACACAGCCCGAACGCATGCTTGAACTGGGCGGTGATAATGGCGTTGTCGTCGGATGCTGCATAGGCCGGCTCGTCGCCGAAGTACCCACGCAGGCCCGTAACGCGCTCCGGGCGGCCGAGGAGCCTTACGGCAAGCTTCGCTCCGTAACAGCAATAGTCCATCAGCGCGCCAGCGCCATTGATCTCGGGCGTGGTGAGATCGCGAATGAACTCCGGCGCGCAGCCGATCGCGACAGGGCCGTTGTGGGCCGACCGGTAGCGAGTGTAGCGTAACTCGCCGATGTCGCCTGCGAGCGCGCGCCGTTCCAGCTCCTGCCAGTCCGCCGACCACGCCGTGGGCCAATTGATGAGCAGGAGGGTGCCGGCCTTCCGGGCGGCCTCCAGCATCCGATCCGCCTGGGCCAGAGTGGCCGCCATCGGCTTCTCGCTAATCACATGGATGCCCATCGCGGCGGCAGCCTCCACAATCGCCGCACCCTCGCTATTACCCCCCGCGGCCTGAACGATATCGAGCGGCTCGTCCTCCAGCATCTTCTGCCATGAGTCGTAAACCCGGGCCACGTTGAACTCGCGCTTCAGCTTCTCCAGAAGCTGCGGCTCGTCGTCTCCGCCGGCCACGAGCTCTACGTTCGGCAGGTTTTTCCAGTGGTGCAGTTCACCCCAGACATGATCGTGGGACATGCAGGCAACCCCAACGCGGTAGGTTTTCATCGGAATGGTCTCCTTCTTATCTTGTGGATATGGTGGTCGGTGGAGTGATTACAGTCTTCACCGCGCCCGTCTCGCCACGGGCGAGAGAGGCGAGAACCGCCGGCAGCTCCTCCAGCGATGCGGTCGCTTGCAGAAACGCACCGCCGGGGACCGCACCGCTCGCCAGCAGCTCGAGCGCCTGGCAGAATGTGCCGGGAGTATGGTGAAACGATCCCTTCAGAGTGACCTCGTCGTAGTGGATTCGATGGGTCGAAACCTGAACGCTCGTATCTGCCGGGCAGCCTCCGAACAGGCTGATGGTTGCGCCCTTTCGGCCCAGCGCAATCGCCTGCGACCAGGTGCTCGGGCTGCCGACGGCCTCGATCACCTGATCCGCGCCCCGTCCGCCCTCCGTGAGATCCAGGAGCGCTTCCATGCTGACCGAGTCGGCATCGAGCGCCTCGACCGCGCCGAGGCGACCGGCCAGAGCAATTCGCTCCTGGCGGCGGCCCACGGCGATGACTCGCGCACCCGCCAGCACACAGCAGCGCACGAAGAAGAGGC
>JBBRJW010000428.1:0-3933 GCA_038218705.1 Chthonomonadales bacterium
CGCGCAGGCGTTCCACGAGACAACCCCCTTCCGGGAGCGAATCTGCATCAACGGCCTCTGGCGATGGCAGCCGGTGAGCAGTGGCTCCGAGATCAGCCCGTCGCCAAACTGGGGCTGGTTCAAGGTTCCTGGCTGCTGGCCGGGTCGAACGGACTACCTGCAGAAGGAGAGCCAGACACTCTTCACCCACCCGGCCTGGCGCAACCTCGACCTCTCCGGGGTCACCTCCGCGTGGTATCAGCGCGAAATCCAGATTCCCGCGAGCTGGCGCGGAAGGCGGATTCGGCTGACGGCCGACTATGTGAACTCGTTTGCGACGCTGCTCCTCGACGGCAAACCGGCCGGCGAAATCCGGTATCCGGCGGGCGATATCGACATTACTGCGCGCTGCCGGCCGGGCGAGCGGCAGCTGCTCACACTGCAGGTCACCGCAATGCCCCTGAAGGGCGTGCAGCTCTCGTTCAGTGATACCAACGCCGCCAGGCAGGTCGCGGGTTCGGTGGAGCGTCGTGGTCTCTGCGGCGACATGTTCCTATCGAGCGAGCCGATAGGCGAGCACCTCGCTGCCCTGCGGGTCGATACCTCTTTTCGTGCTCGCGAGATTCGCTTTCGAGCCACTCTTGGTGGTCTGGCGAATGGCAAGAGCTACCGCCTGAGGGCCCAGATCCTGGATCGCGGAAGGCAAATCCGCGCATTTACAAGCGAGCCATTCCGCGCTGCCGATGCCGCCGGGGGCCGATTCGCGTTCTCAGATAAGTGGCTGCCAGGTAAGCTCTGGGATCTTCCCACTCCGGGCAGCCAGTACCAGGCAGCCCTTGCGCTGACTGATGCGCGCGGTCTGCCTCTGGACCAGCTGCCGCCGCAGACCTTTGGCTTTCGCGAGTTCTGGATCTCTGGCCGCGACTTCTACTTGAATGGCACTCGCATCTTTCTCTCCGCGCTGCCCATGGAGAATGCCCAGGTGAGCGCCGGCCTGGCAACCTACGATGCGGCAAAGGAGAGCTTTCGCCGACTCCGGTCGATCGGGATCAACTTCGTCTATGCCCACAACTATGGCTGCCAGCCAGGCACTCATCTGAGCTTCGAAGAGATACTGCGGGCCGCTGACGACACGGGTGTTCTCGTCGCTCTCTCTCAGCCGCACTTCGCCGATTACGACTGGGGCGCGCCGGAAGCCGACCGAAATAGCAGCTATGCCCAGGACGCGGCCTTTTACGTGCGCGTCGCAGGCAGCCATCCCTCGGTCGTCTTCTACGCGATGAGCCACAATGCCACCGGTTACAACGAGGACATGAATCCGGATCTGATCGACGGTACGCCGCCGCCTCGTGACGGATGGTCCTCACGTAATGTGCAGCTGGCAAAGCGAGCCGAAGCGATCGTCTCGGCGTTGGATCCCGATCGAATCGTCTACCACCACTCCTCCGGCAATCTCGGAGCGATGCATACCAGCAACTTCTATACGAACTTCTCGCCTGTCCAGGAGCTTTCGGATTGGCTGGAGCACTGGGCGAGCGCGGGCACGAAGCCGTTCTTTACGTGCGAGTATATGGTCCCCTGCACGTGGGACTTCACCATGTACCGGGGCTGGTACAAGGGCGTACGCACGTTCGGGAGCGCCGCGGTGCCCTGGGATTTCTCGCTCGCGGAGTGGTCCTCACAGATTCTGGGGGAGAGAGCGTACCAGCTCGGCGAGGCGGAGCGCCAGAATATCCGGTGGGAGACCCGCCAGTTCCGGCAGGGCGCAGTGTGGCATCGCTGGGACTATCCGCACCAGGTGGGCGATCCGACTTTCGCGGAGCAGCATGAGATCATAGGGCAGTATCTCAGCGATAACTGGCGCGCCTACCGCACATGGGGACTATCGGCAAACTCGCCCTGGGAGGCCGGGTTCTACTGGAGCGTCCGGCCGGGTGTGGAGCGAAAACGGCGAGAGCTGAAGGTCGACTGGGCCGCTCTTCAGCGGCCGGGCTACAGTGCTGACTTTGTCGATGGCATTTATGAGCGGATCGACCTCGCTTTCGACCTGTCGGATTGGGTCGCCACGGCCGACGGCCAGGCAATTCTGCGCAACAATGGGCCTCTTCTCGCGTACATCGCGGGAAAGCCATCGGCGTTTACCAGTAGAGACCACCTCTTCGAGCCGGGCGAGCTCCTCGACAAGCAGATTATAGTGCTTAATAACAGCCGGGCCACGGTCACGGCCCGCTACTCGTGGACGCTCGCGTCGGCGCGCGGGCGCGCTGCTGCTAGCCCGTTGGACGCCTCCCCGGTCCGGGTCGCTACTGGCGAACAGGCGCGAGTGGCCATCCACGTCGCCCTTCCGCCGGCCCTCGCGCCCGGGCGGTACACGCTCTCCGCAGCCGTTCAGTTTAGCACCGGTGAGTCGCAGTCCGATTCGTTTGCGATCGACGTCCTTCGCGCTGTCGAGCCAACGGCCCGGCCCTCTCGCATCGCTCTCTTCGATCCGAAAGGGCAGACCGCAAAGCTGCTGACCGCGCTGGGCGTAGCATTCAAACTGGTCGATTCGCGTGCAAGCCTCTCCCCATCGGACCTTCTGGTTATCGGCAAGGGAGCACTCTCTGCGGACGGCCCTGGTCCGGACGTGTCGAAACTTTCAGACGGACTCAGGGTTGTTGTATTCGAACAGACGGCCGAAACCCTGGAAAAACGGTTCGGGTTCCGCGTGGAGGAGTACGGGCTCCGGCAGCTCTTTCCACGTATTTCCGGCCACCCTGCGCTGGGCGGCCTCGGCGCAGATCAGCTTCGTGATTGGTGCGGGTCGTCCACGCTGCTTCCGCCGCGCCTCCAATACACGCTGAGCGATAAGCTCAATGGCGCGCCCGCAGTGAAGTGGTGCGGTCTGGAGGTCTCGCGGGTCTGGCGGTGTGGAAATCGCGGTGACGTGGCGTCTGTTCTTATCGAGAAGCCGGCGTGCGGTGACTTTCTTCCCATCGTGGATGGGGGCTATTCGCTTCAGTTCAGTCCACTGCTCGAGTTTCGCGAAGGGAATGGCATGGCGATCTTCTGCCAGATCGACGTGACAGGGCGAACCGAGCGCGAGCCTGCCGCGGAGAGGATCGCCCGCTCGCTGCTGAGCTACGCCTCCCGATGGCAGCCCGCGCAGCGCCGGCAGGCGGTATATGCCGGCGACGACGCGGGCTGGAAGCACCTCAATCTCGCCGGACTGCAGGCCCGGCGCTATGCGGGTGGCGCGATTCCACCGGAAGACCTCTTGATCCTCGGTGGCACGCCGCTCCATGCGCTTCCGATCGAGCGCGGGCCGGTCACCACGTTCGTTGGCGCTGGCGGGCACATGCTGGCGCTCGGGCTGGATGCGCCGGAGGCGAATCGGCTGCTCCCGCAGCCTATTCAGACCGCAGAGGGCGAGCATATAGACACCGTTTTTCCGGCGCCCGCCAGCAGCTCACCTCTTGCGGGGCTTTCGCCGGCGGACCTGCACGACCGCGATCCCCGCCGCATCGCCCTGGTGACGGGCGGCGCAGATGTGACTGGCGATGGCGCACTGGCTATCTCGCGCGACGGCCGGACACTCTTCTGCCAGGAGCTCGCCTACCAGGTGGGCCTCGGCAGCGGGGCAGAGGCCTACTCTGCGCCGCCCATGGAGGCCGCGAACGTGCGAAAGACGTTCCGCCGGACGAGCTTCCTGCTCAGCCGGCTCCTCTCGAATCTGGGCGCGCCGATGCAGACCCCTCTGGCGGCGCGCTTTGGGACGCCGGCGGCAGCGGACGAACGGAGGTGGCTCACGGGCCTCTATCTCGACACTCCGATCGAATGGGACGATCCGTACCGGTTTTTCCGGTGGTAGGACTGGTGCCTCTCGCGCATGCCGGACCGTTTCAGGCCCGGTCTGCCGCCCAGGCCCCTTCCTGCGACCGAACCAGACGCCACTCGCCTATCCTGTAAGCCAGG
>JBBRJW010000429.1:0-3924 GCA_038218705.1 Chthonomonadales bacterium
GGAGAATGCGGAGACCACGGAAGCGGCGGGTTGACTGCTCGATCTGCGGCTCTCGCTCCGACCAGCTGGCATACGCCGCATCGAGATCGATTTCTAAACGGAAGTAGTCGAGCAGAAGCGTCTCCGCGTCGGGTTCGGGGAAGGCTCGCCACCAGAGCGCGCCGTCGGTATCTCCCGGCGCCTGCCATAGCAGCAGTCCGGTTGCGCCCACGGCGCCGAGCCAGAGGCCGAGCGCAAGCTCGCGCCAGCGGAAACTCTGCCCGCTGCGCAGGGTGGCTGCAAGCGCTAGCGGGCGTCCCTGCAGGTCGAGCCTGCGCCAGTCGGTCAGGAAAGCTGGCGGAAGCGCCGGTGGATGAGGCGGTGTCTTCAGGCGAACTCCTTGACGGCTGCACCGGGTATTCAACGGAGACGCGCTCGGGAAAGACCCGGAATCTTAGCGCCGGTTATGCGGCGTGCCGGCCAGCTTTACGGGCACTCTTGTCCGCATACATTGCCGCATCTGAGCGGCAGAGAAGGCTCTGCAGGTCTTGACCATCATCTGGATAGAGGGCCACCCCTATGCTGATACCGATCGGCGGGAAGCCGGGTTCCCGCGCCCTCAGTTTTTCGGCGTGCCGGTCCACCGCAATCCGGAGCTTTGCCGCCACGACCTCGGCCGCAATGCGGCTCGTGCGCGCAAGCACTACCACGAACTCGTCACCCGCATAGCGCGCGGCCAGATCGTAGTTGCGAATATGCGAGTTGAGAATCCCTGCGATGTCGCGGAGGGCCTGGTCTCCTCGGGAGTGGCCGAAGTTATCGTTCACCTGCTTGAAGTGATCGACATCAATATTAAGAATCGCGATCGCCTGCTCTTCACGCCCCGCGCGATTGAGCTCCTTCAGCAGAAACTCGCGCAGATAGCGGCCGTTGCGAAGGCCGGTGAGAGCATCGGTATAGGCGGTCTGTTCCACTTCGCAGAAACGGCGCGCATTGTCGATCGCGCGGCTTGCCTGTGTTGCCACCAGCCGCATCACGCGTAGATCTTCCGGTGAGAAGGCTTCCGGATCGACGGAGTAGAGGTTGATGGTGCCGATCGGCTTTCCGCTGGCAAGCAGCGGGACGATCAGCGTGGAGCGCATGGTCACCCATGGATCGCTCACATCTCGAAGAGTCAGGTCGTCGGGCAGGAAGCTCGCGGTCACCATCTCACCGCGCGAGAACGCTCGCCCGGTAAGGTAGGTTCCAACGCGGGCGAGGCTTCCCAGCAAGTGGCGCTGGTTTACTCCGACGGCCGCAAGCGCTCTCAGGCACTCGCCCTCCTCATCCGGCAGGAAGAGGGCGCCCCCGGCGCACTCTACCAGCGACTGTACACACTCGAGCAGGGTGTTGCCAATCGCCTCGATGTGGAGCGAGCCGGAGACCGCTTCGGCGAGAGCGGTAAGGGCGAGCGTCTCGCGCTGAGCGGCGGCGATGTCGAGAAGGGCCTCATGCCCCTCGTCCAGCCCAATTCTCGCGGGTCCGGGCAGGACTCCGGGCTCGAGCACGTTGGGTGCCTCATACCGCAGGTCCGCTGCGATGGCGCGAAAGGCAGTTACAACCGCCGGGTCAAACTGGGTACCCGATCTGCGCTCGATCTCTGCGAGCGCATCTGCCGCACTGAGGGCGGGACGAAAGGGGCGGGCGCGCAGCAGAGCGCTGTAGGCGCTGGCTACGGAGAGTACACGAGCGCCCAGAGGAATGGTGGTGCCTGAGAGACCGTCGGGATAGCCCTGCCCATCCCAGTGTTCGGCATAGTGGCGAACCGCAGGCAGCACCGGCCACGGGAAAGGAACGGAGGCCAGAATACGCGCGCTGATCACAGGGTGGCGACGCAGCTTCTCCTGCTCTTCGGATGTGAGCGAGCCGGCCTTGTTAAGGATCCGCTCGGGTACGCCGAGCCTTCCGATGTTGTGGAGGAGCGCCGCGGCGCGCAGCCCTTCGCGCTCGCCTTCCGGGAGCTTGAGCGCCGTTCCAAGGGCCATGGCGATCCGCTGCACACAGGCGAGGTGGCCCGCGTTAAAGGGGTCGCTCGCCTCAATGGCATAGGCGAGGCTCTCCAGGGCAGCGAAGCAGAGGTGGTCCTTGGCTACCCGTTCTTCTTCCAGCCAGGTCTCCCAGGTCGCGAGGGCCTTCTTTGCGCGACGCATGGCGCTCCGGCGTGTTGCCCACGCCCCGCTCGCAGCCCCTGCCGCTGCGCAGATTCCTCCAGTTACCAGTTCCATTGCTCCCAGCACGGGCACCCCTCCTCGGCTCCAGCTTCTCCTATATCATCGGATCTTCGCAGCTTCTGTACCAGCGGTAATCTTGCGGGTTTCCGGGATTTGCTAACAAATGAAATCGCGCCAGACGCGAGCCAGCCCGGATTTGCCCTATCGCGCCGCAACGAACGCAGGAATGGGGCGGGGCGCTGGAGAAGTGACCGCCGTAGTGCATAAACCCGGCCCGCCGCAGCGCGCGCCCTGTATCCGCAAAGGAGCCCGCATCACCATGAGTTCATCCCTCACGAATTTCGGCTTTGTCGGCGTGGGTGGGCGCGGCCGCGCCCTTCTCCGCGCCCTTCTTAAGGTGCAGGGCGCAAACGTCGTCGCGGTCTGCGACACGAGCGCCGACCACCGCGCCCTCGCCATAAAAGCCATTACCGAGGCCGGACAGCCGGCTCCGAAGGAGTATTCCGAATGGCAGCAGCTTCTCGCACAGGCGGACGTTGAGGCCGTTGTGAGCGCGCTCCCCTGTCACCTGCATCACGCCAACTACATCGATGTGATTGCAGCCGGCAAGGATCTCTATGGCGAGAAGCCAATGTGCCTCAGCTCTGCGGATTGCAACGCCGTGGTCGACGCGGCCAACGCCAGTTCCCAGATCGTGCAGATCGGCTTCCAGCGCCGCGCCGACCCGCGATTCATCGGCACGATGGGCGATGTTCATGGTGGCGAGCTGGGCGAGCTTGTTGAGGGTCGCATCGCGTGGTCCAATGCCTGGGGACCCCTGTATGGCTGGTTCGGTGACCGTAACCTCTCGGGCGACTGGATGGTCGAGCAGGCGGTCCACAACTGGGATGTGATGAACTGGGCTAACAATAGCCTGCCCGTGCGTGCGATGGGCCTCGGCCGTGGCGGCCTCTATCGGGAGCTGCAGCCGGAGCGCAGCGTCACCGACTACTACTCCGCGCTGGTGCAGTATGGCAATGGCGTGATCGTCAACATCATCCACTCCTGGGTTGCCCCAGGCGATCCCGCTAACTACAACAAGGCCTTTAACGACGAATACACCCGCCTGATCGGCACGAAGGCCGGCATCGACTTCAACTCCGGCACGTACTCCTATCGGAAGGAGCTGAAGAAGCCCGACCGGAATGCGTTCAAGGATTTGGGCACGATCGACAATACCGATCTTGCGATCGCCGCGTTTGTCAATTCCGTACGAACTCGCAAGCCGCCGGTTTCAACGGTAGAGCATGGCCGCGACTCGGTGCTCGCGTGCCTGCTCGTCCGCGAGTCGGTCTACCGCGAGGGCACGGTCACGATGGAGGAGCTGAAGAACTCCTGAAGTCGTTGTGAAGGAGAGGATCGCATGGACCTTCCTGAGGAGATTCAGTTGGCGTGCGCGCCGCTCTTTCGCCGCCTGCCCCGAGATCGCGCGATGGCGCAGCTCACCGGCAGTGACCCGAAAGAGACGGCGCTGGTGGAGGAGATACTTGGCACCCCGGCCCTGCAGGGCCGGGCCGAGCTAGCAGCGGGTCTCTGGCTCTATGTCGACAACCTGGAGCGAGGTCACACCGTCAGTCAGTCGATAGAGACGCCAACCGGCTCGTACTGGCACGGCATTATGCACCGCCGCGAGCCGGACTTCGGCAATAGCCACTATTGGATGCGCAGGGCGGCAGCGCATCCACTGCTGACGGAC
>JBBRJW010000430.1:0-3917 GCA_038218705.1 Chthonomonadales bacterium
AGAGCTTGACACCATCCTGAATGTAGTTGCCATCGTCGTACCAGGGAAGGTCGCCGTACGCATCGAGGTCAGGGCGGTAGAAGGTGAGCGGGGTGACCTGGTTCTTGAAGCGTCCCACGGTCAGCTCGGTACCATTACCGAACGCGCCGATCGGAATCGCCAGGTTCGCCTGGTAGAGCGTGGTGACCTGGGCGCTGTTCACGTTCGGAAGAGCCGCCGAGCCAGCGCTCAGCGTGCCGCCCCGGTAGCCGAGGTAGTTGGAGCTGACGAGGTCGCCGGTGAAGTGGACGTTGCCCGGGAGGTTCGCAGTGGCTTCCAGGTGGAAGTCGTGCGGGGTGCTGTAGTTGCCGAACGCGGTCGGGTTTGCACCGCGGAGCGCGCCGCTGTAGTCATAGACCGGGTAGCGCGAGCGTACGCCGGACGCCATCACGAAGAAGTCGCCGTGGAACTGGATCATCTTGTCAAGGCGGCGATTGATTGCGTCAATCTGCTTGGCAAGGTCGTCCAGCCGGGCATTGATCTTCTGGATGTTGTTGCCGAGGGAGGCGAGTTCGGTCTTGAACTCGTCCGTCAGCTTCATGAGGTTCTGAACCTCTTCCGGGGTCATTCCGGGAGGTCCGGCGGGGCCAGCGGGGCCAGCATCGCCCTGAGCGCCTGCGGGGCCTGCGGGGCCAACGTCACCGGTCTTGCCGGCAGTGCCGCCGCCGGTGCCGAGGGCCGCGAGGGCGCGCTGCAGTGCAACGGCGAACTCGTAGCGGGTCAGGGTGCGCTTACCGCGGAAGTAACCATCCGGGTAACCCTTGATGATCCCCTTCTCCTGCAGCTCGTTTACGGCCGGGTATGCCCAGTGAGACTGATCGACGTCCTTGAACGCCTGAGCCTGGCTGGGAACTGCGTAAGCGAGGGCGAGCGCGGAGAGGGATGCGCCCAGGTAGGGCATAACCTTTTTCACGATTTCTCCTCCATAACAGATTGGTGGTGTGATTGGTCGGTAGATCCCTGGAGCTTGCGCACCAGAGGAGTGCCCGACTGTTTCCGACCTATTCGCATGGATTGGGAGCGAGCGTAACCGTAAGGGGTGTAGTCTCTGCAGCTGGGGCAAACGAGTTGAGAAGAGTTTCCATTGTATCCATCTTCTCTGCGCTTGCTCCGGCGTCGAAGCGACAGCCTTCCAGGGCTATGCTGGCACGGCACCTATGCGAGTGGACCAAGGCGATCGAGGAAGCGAGTTGAACGCCACCCAACAGACGGCCGTTAGCTCGCCTGTGTTCCCGTTCTTCCGCTTTTACCCTCTAACCCTGTGAGAGGATAGCACACCACCTTTTGGTTTGTCAATGGTGAGACCGGTCGGTTGTACTATTTTCTTTGGCAGCCTGCAAATCACCTCAGAGTGAGCAGCACTCCGCCTACAATCAGCGCTGCACCGGCCCAGACGGTTCCGGAAGGGCGCTCGCGAAAGACTATCACGCTGAGCACCATGGCAATTACAAAGCTCAGTTTATCGATGGGGGCCACCTGTGAGACCTCCCCAATCTTGAGCGCCCGAAAGTAACAGAGCCACGAGGCGCCCGTGGCAAGGCCGGATAGGATGAGGAATTTCCATGCGCCCGCAGGAACCGTTTCCAGATTGGTCTGGCCGGTGGCTGCTGCGATGCTGATCGCAAAGATTGTCACTACCACAACGCGGATGGCTACGGCAAGATTGCTGGGGATGCCAGCAACTCCGAGTTTGGCCAGGATGGCAGTGAGGCCTGCAAAGAGCGCGGAGAGGAGGGCCCAGTGCTGTGCTTTCAAAGGTATGACTCCGTTTCCGAGGGCGAGGACGTGAACTGAAGGGAACCCTGCCGTGCGCCCAGGTGTCTATTGCATATATCGGGAGGCCAACCTCCCTGTTCGCTAGTGGGCGGCCTGACAATTTCGCGTATTGCAGACTTATGGGCGTGTGTGTTAATATAAACTGAGGGTATAACCATGAAGAATCTCTCCGTAGGAGCGACTCTCTGTACGGCTGCGGCTCTGGCGCTTGGCGCTCTGCCGTGCCACGCACAGCGAATAATGCGCCTTCCAGGCGCTTTGTCTTCCGGATACTATGGATTTTACAATGGACCGATCGTTCTGCCCGATGCAGATGCCGGACTGTTCGGCTATCCCATTGTCGTTGGCCCCAATGGCCCCGCATCCTATCCGGTTTCCGGCTTCGCGCCCTATGGGGTGGTTGGAGACACGCCAATTGCTCCGCCCGGCAGCTATGAGCCACCGCCGTTCGATTTCTCCGATTCGATTGAGGCGCGCCGACTCTCCGGCAATCGCGTCTTCATTCAGTGGCAGGGCGACCCCCGGCCTATCTCTAGGATGACGTTTGCGCTTCTCGATCGGCGCCGAAAGCTGTTAGCGAGCCAGCCTGTCACAACGCTTCCGGCTGAGGCGACTATGCCTCTGAAAGCCGGGGCCGCCTACTACCGAATCAGCATACTCTATACCGAAGGCGCGGCGCGCTCGCTGGTATTCCCGGTTCCTGCACTGGTGCCCGTCCGGTAGGAACCGTTCTCAGCCCGATAGCACAAGGGCCCGGCGCTTCTCAGAAGAAGCGCCGGGCCCTTAGTATTTCAGCGTCGAGCGGCCTCAGGCAGCAATGCCTGCGGAAGCGCAGCACTTGCGGAACATCAGCGCCCGACCTGCAGGCGTAAGCTGTCGAACTACCTCAGGCTTCTTGCCGCAGAAACGGCAGGTCGCCTGCTGCGCCTTCAATGCGGCGCGCTTTGTAACGTCGGTCTTGGAGCCACCCTTTGCCATAACAGCCCTCCGAAAGCCAGAAAAGTTGTGTTTGCCTCACACTGAATTGTATTATACCACAGGGGCAGGGATTCGGGGAGCCGTAATTCGGTGCGGCGCGCTCGGACAGGAGTCGCGTCCCGTCGCGCCGAACTGGAGGGGCAATCGTCCGGTTAGCCGGGTCCATTCAAAAGGAGGGATTGCATGGGAGTTGATGTCCGCCTGATTCGTGAAGCGGTCACTGCCGTAGCGCCAGAGATGGAGGAAACCCGGCATCACCTCCACTGTCACCCGGAGCTCAGCGGTGAGGAGTTTGAGACCGCGCGCCTGGTGGCCGGGCGGCTCCGCGCCCTCGGCCTCGACGACCTGCGCGAAGGAGTGGGGGGCTGCGGGGTCCTTGCGACGCTTCACGGCGGACGAGGCCCTGGCAGGTGTATCGGTATCCGCGCGGACATGGACGCTCTGCCGATCGAAGAGGCTTCCGACCTTCCGTACCGCTCGTGCAAGCCAGGCGTGATGCACGCGTGCGGGCACGATGGCCACACCTCAACGCTTCTTGGCGCGGCGTCGGCGCTTGTCCGGCTGCGAGAAGAGTTCGCGGGGAGCATCCGCTTCCTCTTTCAGCCTGCAGAAGAGACCATCGGCGGCGCGCTGCAGATGTGCGATGATGGCGCGCTCGACGGGGTCGACGCGATTGTAGCGCTCCATGGATGGCCCGGGTTAGAGGTCGGCGCGATCGCGGTGCGCCCCGGACCTATCATGGCTTCCGCAGACACGTTCGATATTACGATACGGGGAACGGGCGCGCATGCCGCCCAGCCGCACAACTCGGTAGACCCCGTAGTAGTGGCGGCGCACGTGGTGCTGGCGCTGCAGAACCTGGCGAGCCGGGAAGTATCTCCTACCGATGCGGTCGTGGTCACTGTTTCGCGCATTCACGCGGGAACAGCCTACAACATCATTCCCGGGCACTGCGATCTCAAGGGCACGGTCCGCTGTCTCTCTCGCACGCTTCGGGAGACGATGCCGGTCTCCATGGAGCGGATCATTGCCGGAATCTGCGCGGCCTTTCGCGCCAGTTACACCTTCATTTACCATGTCGGAACGCCCGTAACCGTGAATGATCCCGAGTTTAATAGTCTGGT
>JBBRJW010000431.1:0-3916 GCA_038218705.1 Chthonomonadales bacterium
GCGGTACGCCGCAATCTACGACGCGTGGGGCAACCTGAGCCGGCGCTTCCGGGTGAGCGGCCCGACCTGGCAGAACTGGCCCTCCTCGTTCTATGGCGAGATACAGAACATGGTCGAGTGCGTGCGCAACAACGTGCCCTCGATCATGACGGCCGAGTTCGGCGCGGACTGCTCCGCCATTGTAGGGGCCTCATACCTCTCGGAGAAGGCGGGTAAGCGCGCGGTGCACATCGAGGAGTTCAAGCAGTTCGCGCGCGACATCGCCGAGAAGCACCCGAACGATCCAGCCGGTGCGGACAACGCGCTGGTGGACGCGCTGCTCTCAGCCGTGCGGGACAAATAGGCCGAACGGCAGGCGGACATCGCATCGTGGCAGAGGGGACCGAGCACCGAGCACGGTCCCCTCCGCCACGCGGGGCCGCAGTCGGCCGGCTGCTCGTGGCTCGCGCCGGCCGGCGCTGCTTCGCAGTGGCCATTGAGGTGTCCAGCGGAAGGCGACGGCCCGGAGCTGCAAACAGAAACTTGTCTGCAACGATATATAAGCCTATGGGACCCACCGCAACAAGCAGAGAACTCCGCGTCGGACGATCATGTGAATCAAGCGCGTGCGGTGAGCCCGCGCAGCGCTCCCGAGGCATTCGATGAGCCGATCGGATCGTGCTTCCGCGACTCGTACCGACCCGGCAGAGATCTCGCAGAACCAGGTTCGCTCTGAGATCCACGAGTATCTCCACTTCAGCCAGCAGCGACGCCGCCTGTTTCCTCGCGCTGCGCTTGTCGGACTGCTCGCAGGCCTCGTTGCGGTGGCGTTCCGGGCTCTGCTTGCCGGCGCAGATACGCTTCGCAGCGCGCTGATCACTCGGGCGCATCACTACCCGGCCTTCGGCTGGGCTCTCCCGGTCTGTTTCGGCATGGCGGGAGCCTGCCTGGCAGTTTTCCTGGTGCGGGAGTTTGCGCCGGAGGCGGCGGGGAGTGGGATTCCGCATCTGGAAGCGGTGCTGCATCGGTACCGGGAGCTCCGTTGGAAGCGCGTGCTGGCGGTGAAATTCTTCGGCGGCGCTCTCGCGATGGGCGGGGGCCTCGCGCTGGGACGCGAAGGTCCGACGGTGCAGATGGGAGGCAGCGTGGGCGCAGCTGTCTCAGGCTGGCTCAATGCAGGCGCACGCGAACGGCTTGTCCTCATCGCCGCCGGTGCCGGGGCCGGGCTGGCTGCTGCCTTCAATGCGCCCCTCGCGGGCTTGATCTTCGTGCTGGAAGAAGTGCAGAAGGATTTCCGACAGGCGGTTTTTGGCTCCGTGTTCATTGCCGCTGCGGTCGCTGATATTGTGGCCCGTTTCGCATCCGGGCAATTGCCAGTCTTTCGCATTCCCAGCTACCCGGTTCCAGATCTCGCAGCGCTTCCTGCATTTGCGGTGCTCGGCGTGCTGGCCGGCGTGCTCGGGGTGGTCTACAACCGCAGCCTTGTCGGCACTCTGAATCTCTTTGCGAAGGTCCCTCCCAGGGCGGTGCTCCTCGCCTCCGCGCTCGTAGGCGCGCTGGTAGGCATTGTCGCCTGGTTCTCTCCAGGGGCGGTCGGCGGCGGGCACGCCCTGGCGGAGACCTTCCTTGCAGGGCATATCGCGGTGGCCGCCATTCCCATGTGGTTTCTGCTGCGCTTCGTGCTCTCGATGCTCAGTTACGGAACAGGAGCTCCGGGAGGAATCTTTGCGCCGCTGCTGGTTCTGGGCGCGCTCATCGGGCTGGGAGTGGGCGAGGTCACCCACCTTCTCCTTCCCGCGCTCGTTCCCGTCCCGGCGATTTTTGCGGTGGTGGGGATGGCCGCTTACTTTACGGCCATCGTGCGGGCCCCGCTTACCGGCATCGTCCTGATCATCGAGATGACAGGAAACTATGCCCAGATGCTGCCTCTGCTCGTGGCCTGCTTTTGCGCCTATGTGGCAGCAGAGGGCATGGGCGAGCTTCCGATCTACGAGGGGCTGCTGGAGCGCGAGCTGATGCGCGACGGAGCGGCTCCAGATTCCACTGGTCCGCTTGTAATGGAGCTCCAAGTGGAGCCAGGATCGCCCTTCGAGGGCCGCGCCGTGCGGGACCTGGGGTTGCCGCCGGGCTGCATTCTCGTGAGCTGCCGGGTTGGCGGCCACGAGTTCATCCCCACAGCGAGTACCGTTCTGGAGGCGCAGGTGCGGGTAACCGCTATGATCACTCCCGAGGCAAAGGGAGCCCTTCAGACTCTGCGTAATGGATGCGAGGCCGCAGAGGGTACCGGTTAGCCCTGCGAACGTGCAGCGATGGCCGGGGCGGGTCGGCCCCGCTCCGATTCTGACGCGTCCGCATGAGCAGGGCCTTCGCGTCCGTGCCGGTGCGACAAACGCTTTTTGCCCTGCCGCGAACCTGCTCGGCGCCCCGATTTGGATAAAACATCGCTTTCAGAAGGATCATCATGCAGCAAGCGCTTGAACCAACCCGCCTCTCGCCGTCAACGGCCATTCGGACAACCGCTAACACGATTCGAACCCTCTGTGCCCTGCTGGCGCTGAGCGGGCCACTGGTGCTCCCGGCGCGGGCACAGCCGAACGCCCCTGCCGCGAAAGGGAATCTCGCACGTCCTCCGATTGCGATTATGGCAATCGGGGATTCCATTACGGCGGCCCCCTGGTTCCGACGGGCGCTCAAAGCGGATTTCGAAAAGGCGGGCATTCCCACAGATTTCGTGGGAACGCAGTTTGGGGCGAACCCGGATGGCGGCTTCACCGATGGTGAACATGAGGGGTACCCCGGCTATAAGATTGACGGCGTGGAGAAGCTGCTGCGCAACCCGCAGAAAGGCGCGCTGGTCGGGTTCCGAGCCGATGTAATCCTGGTAACGCTCGGCACGAATGACATAGGGCAGGGGCAGTTGGGAGGCGCACAGGGGCGGCTTGAGCAAGTGGTTAAGCTCCTCTTGCGCGCCCAGCCGAACGCCCGTATTGTCCTGGCAACAATACCCCCCATTCTTCCGTTCGCCTTTAGCAATTACGGTACGCACGGGGCAGACGTCCCGAAGTTCAATGCTGACGTCGTTCGCCTTGCCGGGCAGTATGCCGGGACGCGCCGCGTCTCTGTCACCGATCTCTACTCTGTCCTCCCGCCGACAAAGGAGTACATCGGTGATGGCGTTCACCCCTCCGGCTATGGCGTCGCGCCCGAGGGCGATGGCTACAAGCGCGTGGGCGACGCGTTCTTCAAAGCGATTGGCGCGGCCCTCAAGTTAGCGCCCCTTCCCCGCACAGAGACGCCAACGCGCAGTCGCCTGAGCCTCGACGGAACCTGGCGCTTCACCCCGGCAGGGCCGCAGCAGGGCCCGGAAACCTCCCCGACGGAGATCGCAAAAACCCCGCCCGGCGCGATTGCCGTTCCCGGCTCCTGGATGGACGACCGTGACTGGGTGGCGCGGGGCAGCGGCGGCATCTGGGAGCGCTTCGATCCCCGCAAGACCCGATCCGGCTGGTACGACACGACGGTAGTGATTCCGGCCGACTGGCGCGGGCGGCGTGTCCGTCTGGATGTGGGGCGCGTCTCCACGGACGCGCGCGTCACCGTTAACGGCAGGTACTGCGGCGCAGTGTCCTGGCCCGAAGGCATTGTGGACATTACAAACGCGGTGCAGGCGGGGAAAGAGGCGCAGGTTCGCGTGTTCGTTGTCGCCGCCGCCGATGGAGCGACGGTGACGCGATTGATGGGGGCCGCGCCGGGACAGAACGTCACCGAAGACGTGCGGGTCAACGCAGGCGGCCTGATCGGGCACATCGGCCTGCTCTCCGAGCCGCAGGGGCCGCACATCACGGATGTGTGGGTGAAAACCTATGTCGCGGACAAAGCGATCGCGATTGAAACGGAGATGGCGGATGTTTCCGCCGGAACCCCGGTGCACTTCGTC
>JBBRJW010000432.1:0-3908 GCA_038218705.1 Chthonomonadales bacterium
CGATACCCTTCATGCTGAGCGGTTCACGCGGATCGCAAGGCGGGGTTCGCTTCAGACAGTTCTCGACGGCATTGACGCCGCAGAAGCGGCCGGACTGCATCCAATTAAGATCAACTGTGTGGTGCTGCAAGGATGGAACCACGATGAAGTCGCTGCGTTTGGCGCTCTTACGCTCGAGCGTGCCATCGACGTGCGCTTTATCGAGCTGATGCCGATTAACTGGTCCAGTGGCGATGACAGCCCGGACGGCTCAGACATGGCCGGGTTCTTCGCGCTGTCCGGGCCCTCGACTGATCGGTCCACCGGACACGTCAGCGTCTACGCTCGCGAGGACCTTCCGAGCCTCGGGGTCGCGCTCCGCGAACGCCCGTCAGACGCGCGCGGTATGCTTGACGCTGGCGCTATGCGTCGCGCATTCGTCGCTTCGAGTGAGTCGCGCGCCGAGATTGAAGGGCGTTACGGCCCTCTGCTTCCGGCCGAAGTAATGGCGAACGGGCCAGCGAGGTCTTTCCGAATTGCCGGCGCAGTCGGCACGATCAGCTTCATCAGCCAGATAACGAAGGACATGTGCGCGGACTGTAACCGGCTGCGGCTCACCGCCGACGGTCAGCTCCGTCCGTGCCTCATGGCAGACGGCGAAGTCGACCTGCGCACGTCACTCCGCTCGGGAGCCACGGACATGGAGCTGCATCGCCTCTTCGAGACTGCGGTGGTTCACAAACCCAAGGAGCACCGTCTGGAAGACGGCTGCGCCCCCACGGGGCGCAACATGAGCCAGCTTGGCGGTTAGTGGAGGGAACGATGAGGCGAGTGCGATACGAGCTCTGCCCGGTCGATTCGATTCCTCCAGACGAGGGCCGACGATTTCCGCTGGGCGATAGTGGAGAGTGCGTTCTCTTCTTTCATCAGGGCGAGTGGAGCGCAACGGGAGCGGTCTGTCCACACCAGAATGCCCCTCTCGATGGCGCGCCAGCAAGCGAAGGCAACTTAACCTGCCGGCGGCACGGGTACCGCTTCAGCCTGAAGAGCGGTGAGTGTCTCACGCTTGGAGGGTACGGTGTGCCGGTCTTCGATGTTCGGGTCGAGAACGGATTGGTATCGGTCGAGCTATGGGAATATGACGACTGACAATGCTTAAGTACGCGGATAACGTGCGCGCACGCATCGCTGACGGCATTCGGCGCTATAGTCGGATCGTCGGTCAGGCACGTCAGCGTGGTATGAACGAGGGGGATACCGGCGATATCGTAAAAGCGATGCTCAGCGATATGCTCGGCTTCGATCCGTTCTTCGACGTGACCACTGAATCCCGCGCGCGCGGTCCTTTTGCCGACTACGCGGTGCAGCACGACGACGCTCTCTGCTTCCTCCTGAATGTCAAGGCGCTCGCGACCGCCCCGAATGCTGCCCACCTCCTTCGACTGAGCGGCGCGGAGACGCCCCCGTACGCAGATTGGGCCGTGGTATCCAATGCTGAGGTGTGGGCCTGTTATCGACTCGGCGTTGGCGTCGATCGCCACGCCGAGCTGGTCTTCCGCGTATCACTCTCGGACATGAAAGCCTTTGATGAGAAGGTTGAACTGTTCCTACTGATTAGCAGTGAGGGATTCCACAACCACTCCCTGCAGCACTACTGGGAGCAGGTTTGCGTCATGAATCCCGGCCGTATCGGCTCGCTGCTGCTCTCGGAGGAGGTTCTGTCTGTCATCCGGCGCGAGCTTCAGCGTCGCGCAAACTATCGGGTTGACCGGCAGGCACTCTACGAGATGCTCGTTCGTGAAGTAATCCGGGACGACGCTCTGGGTCTCCTGCGGGGCGAGAACGATGCTTTCCCACGCCGACCCGAGTGTTTCGCATACGTGCGCGATCCGAACGATCCGGTATCCTGGCGCCTGCCATATCGTGACGCGGATGGCTCGCCCAATGCTGAAATGCTGACCCTGGCCGTGGCGGATATGAGCCGCGGATTTGGAGGCCTCGATATCCCTGCGGACGATGTCGCACTAGTAAAGGAGCGCCTTCGAGATGCTTACCTTCAGCTCGGGGTCTCCCCGGACGACCTGCCGGAATTTCTCCGTCGGCGGTAGCGCCGGCGAAGCCCGCTCTCAGCAGTCAATCTGACGCCGTACGACCGCGCACGCAGACCTGGCGGGGCCTGGAATCCCCCGGATGCAGACTTGACAGTCGATACCGGCTCCCGCTACAATAGCTTCACGAACCCGATCCCATGCGTACCGACCTATTTGATTACCACCTGCCGCAAAGCCTCATTGCACAGCGTCCCGCTGCGCGAGGGAGCGCCAGGATGCTCGTTCTCGAGCGGTCCAGCGGCAAGATCGCGCACCGATCGTTTTCCGATCTACTCGAGTACCTCACGAGTGGCGATCTCCTGGTCGTAAACGACACACGCGTCTCAGCTCGCAGACTTCGGGGCGAACGTCCCAATGGGATGCCGCTCGAGCTACTGCTCATGCGGCCGGTGGGCGACCGCGCCTGGGAGGCCCTGGCGAAACCGGCTAAGTCACTGCGGCCGGGCACCTCGGTAGTCATCACAGACGAGCGAGCATCAGAGCGCTGCAGCGCGCTGGTCACTGGAGAGACGTCCGACGGCGGCCGCATCTTTGAATTCAAAACAACTGAACAGCGTGACCGCATCGCCCTCTGGGGCGACGCTCCCCTGCCCCCGTATATACACGAAGTTCTGCCGCCCGAGCAGGAGGAGCGGTACCAGACGGTGTACTCCCGGGCCCCCGGCTCTGCTGCGGCTCCCACTGCCGGGCTCCATTTCACGGAGGAGATGCTTCAGCGGGCCGCGAAGGCCGGGATTCACCGCGCCACGGTGACACTGACCGTCGGGGTCGGGACATTCCGGCCAGTGCGAAGCAGCGAGATTGAAGAGCACGAGATGCATGCCGAGGAGTTCTGCGTCACGGCCGACACCGCGGATGCCGTGAATCGCGCGCAAGGGCGAGTTGTCGCAGTGGGCACTACCTCCGTGCGGTCGCTAGAGGCAGCTGCTGCCGAAGCGGAGGCCAGGGGCATAGCCGCGCGAGTTGCACCGACATCGGGTGATACTCGTCTCTTCCTGAAGCCAGGAAGTCGGTTCCGAGCGGTTGATGCCCTCATCACCAACTTCCACCTGCCAAAATCCACGCTGCTGATGCTCGTCTGCGCGTTTGCTGGATACGAACAGACCATGCAGGCGTACCATGCTGCCGTGGATGAAGGATACCGCTTCTTCAGCTTTGGCGATTCAATGCTTGTAATCTAATCGGAGCGGACAGGATAACAACGTGCGACTGGAAGAGTGGCAGCAGTTTATAGCATCCCAGTACATCGACGAGGGACCAGACGTGGGCGCCGAAGTCGACGACTCCCTCGCCGGGGATACTGGCGCAGGTCCTCGCCCGGGGCAGACTCCGGACACTGACGCAGAGCCCGCCTTTACGGGCATCGTCGGGCGGGAGCCTGCGGAGCTGCCGGCCCCTGCGGCGCCCGGCGACATTCCGGCTTTCGCGGACTACATGCCCGCTGCGGTCCGGGTTCCGATCTCCTCAGACGCCCCGAAGGAGCCAGAGCCTCCGGCGCCCTTCTCGGTGCTTGCGCCGATGACCTCGGGTTTTGCGCCCGCGCCGTTTGCCGGTGTCTCCCCCCGCGCTGCGGTTACCGCTGCGGCGCAGTCAAGCGGCGCCGGGGCCGTCTCGCAGCCGGCCCGACCCGCCCAGCGCAAGCGTGCTCCGGCCGCGCCCCAGACGGTGGAAGGTGGGCCCGAGCCCGGCTCCCACTGGGCGGCCTCCCCCCGGCACCTCCAGCTTCTGCTGGCGATTGGCAAGGAGAAGGAGGAGGTCGCACAGTCCTCCTATAAGCGTCCGTTCACGGAGTCTCGAAGCGAGCTGATTGAACGGCTT
>JBBRJW010000433.1:0-3904 GCA_038218705.1 Chthonomonadales bacterium
TGGCGCCGCGCCGCGCCTGCTCTCACCTGGTGAGGGCGAAGGAGCGGAGGAGCCCAGTGAGGGCGCGCCTCGCCGGGGCCGCCAGCGCCGCGGCCGCAAGCGCGGAGCCACGAATGAGCCTGCAGGCCTTACCGAAGGCGAGGAGGCCGTCGACGCGAATGCCGCGCCCGCTGAGCCATCGCCCGAAGGTGAGGAGGAAGGAGGAGGCCGCGCGCGCCGTTCACGCCGCTCCCGCTCCCGTCGCGATCCGCGTGAAACGGACGAGGCGACCTCCGAGGGAGCCGAGGGCGAGGCCCTCGCGGGCTCCGCTTCTCTGCCTGCGCCTGAGCCCGAGGAGCCGCCGGTCGATACCTCTCGCGGCGCGCACCTCGTCTCTCGCGGTGGCCTTCCCGAGATCCATATCAATGGGCGAATGTATCCGCCGGTGCTCTTCTTCGGCAATGCCGACGATGAGAAAGGCCAGCAGCGGATCCTGTCTCAGGTGCGGCGCGCCGCCGCGGCCGGCGTGCACCTCCACTCCACTCTCGTAGAGCTGCCCTGCCCCCTCTCAGAGGCGCAGGGAGCGCTGGACTTGATCGACGCGCGGCTCAAGGCGATCCTCGACGCCGACCCGGACGGGTATGTGATGCCGCGAATCGTCTTCGTGCCAGCCAGAGGCTGGAAGCGGGAGTACCCGGGGGATATCGCTGTCTATGACGACGGCGTGCCGGGAGATCCTTCGATCACCAGCGAGCGCTTCTGGCGCGAGGCCGAGCTCGCCCTGGAGACAATGATCGGCCGGCTCCGCGAGTTCGCGTGGGGTGAGCGCATCTTTGCGTACCACCTCGAGCGGGGCGAGTGGTTCCAATCGGTCGATCAGGGCTTCGACCGGTCACAGGCGAACCGCGATGCCTTCCGCGACTGGCTCGCCGAGAACTATCACGATGACCTGGTTCAGCTCCGCGCGGCGTGGTACGACAGCGAAGTGCAGTTCCACACCGCTGAGATCCCGGCTACTCCCAACAAGCCGGTGCAGAACCGGGCGTTCTTCGAGACCCGCCGGGAGCGTCGCTGGATCGACTTCTTCGAGTTCACGTCGGTGTCGACAGCGCGCAGAATCATTTCGCTTGCACGCGTCGTCAAGCGCGCGGCCGGTCGGCAGGCTCTCGTGTCTGTCTGCTATGGCTACACCTTCGAATTCGGCCATCCCTTCAGTGGACACCTTGCGCTCGGGCTGATCGAGCGCTCTCCGGCCATCGATATGGTTACCGGACCGCCCTCCTACCGCGATCGGAAGCCGGGCGGGGCAGCCTCCTTCCCGAGCCCCGTCGACTCGTTTACACTCCATAACAAGCTCTGGCTGACGGAGGACGATACCAAGAGCTGGCTCGCACCCGTCGAACAGGATCCCGAGGATTTCAACCTCCGCGCGGAGGACCGATTCACGACCGAACAGGCGCAGGCGCGCGCCATTGGCCGTGTCTGGGCGCATGCCGCCGGAATAGGCTTCATGGACCTCTGGGGCGAGGGATGGCTCGACGACGAGGGCCTATGGTCCACGATCGAGCGCTTCACGAGCCGCTACACCGGAATGATCGAGACGCGCCGTCACTCGCGCATACCCGAAGTGGTCGCACTCATCGATGAGCGGAGCCTGCTCCACGTTCAGCGCGGGGAACCGCTCTTCCGCAAGCTCACCGAGTCGATGCGCGATGCCCTTCAGCGAGCCGGCGTATCGTACGGTCTCTATCTGCAGGACGACCTGCTCTCTGAGAACTTCCCAACGGGCGCGAAGCTCTACCTCTTCCTGACTCCCTACCGCCTCACGCCGGACCAGCGGACCGCCATTCGGGAGAAGCTGCAGTGCGGCGATCATACGCTCGTATGGCTGTACGCGCCCGGCTCCTGCGAGGAGCGGCCGAGTGCGGGCGGCATGGGCGAGGAGACCTCCGCCGCGGTTATCGGGATGACCCTCCGGCTCCAGGAGTGGAACTCCGAAGTAGGGTCACGGGTTATCGACCCACGTCACCCGATTACGGAGAAGCTCCAGGGACGCGACCTCGGCAGCCGGGAGCGACTCAACCCCTCTTACTTCGTCGATGACGAGGACGCGCATGTGCTGGCCGAGTACCAGGGCGCCATGCTTCCGTCGCTCGCGGTGAAGAATTGCGACGGCTGGAAATCGGTCTTCGTGGGCGATCCGGTGCTGCCCGTTGAGCTGCTCCGCGGCCTCTGCCGCTTCGCCGGCGTGCACATCTGGACGCCATTTGGCGACGATGTTGCTGAGATCGGCAATGGCTCGGTAACCATCCACGCTCTGCGCGATGGCCAGCGAACGCTGCGGCTGCCCGCGCCGACCGGCCTCTACGACCTGACTGACCTCCATCTCGTTGCAGACGAGGCGCGCGAACACCGCTTCTTCTTGAAAGCCGGCCAGACGCGAAGCTTCTCCATCGGTTCGGTGGAGCGCTTCGCTCAGTGGGGCCTGCCAAACGTTTCGCTGCCAGGCGGAGAGGGACGTGAGCGGATCGTGCTCGACGTGCCGGCCGACGAGGCGGAACCCATTGTCGAGCCGTTGGTGGTTGCGCCTGTTCCGGTCAACCCCGATCTGGCAACCCTCCATGCGGTACTATCCATGAAGCTTGAGGACTCCGATGAGGACGATGGCGATGAGGAGGACGATGAGGACGCGGGGCCGGCAGACGCCGGACTGCCGCAGGGCGAGGTCCTCGCCACCGGACGCCGACGCCGAAGACGCGGCGGCCGGGGCCGGGGCCGCAGGCGCGTCGAACCCGGCGAGGGCGGAAGCGCCGGGCCGGCCGCGACGTAGAGGAAGCGGGGAAGCAGCTGGCGCATTCGCCTGAAATCAGCATGAAGCAGATGCGCGCGTTTAAGATAGGCGCGCGCGCCCGCAAGTTCGCGGTGGAGGGGTGCGCCATTGAGGGTTACGACTACCTCTATGGCTCCATCGTGGAGGCCCGGAAATCCGATCCGGAGCTGCTCGCGCTGCTCGAGAAGGAACTCGCGAAGTTCGAAATCCGTCTAGCTTCCATAGACCAGAATGGTGAGACCCCCTGATTCCGTCGGCGCAGCCCTTCGCGCCGGCGGATCTGTTCCAGGTGCAGGAGGAAGCGACAATTGAGACTCTTCTCGAAGGTGGGCTCCGGCCTGATCGTAACCATTTCACTTCTCGCGCTGATGGCGCACCGCGCTGAGGCCCGGGATGGGGCTTCCGTTCTAGCCATCGGCCCGGAGGTGAGCGCGCTGCTGAAGCTCTCGACGGAGGCCTATCACAGGCTGAAGTCGTATCAGCATACGGCTTCTTATGCTGTGGACTTGAAGACCGAAGAGGGGCAGAAGCACGAAGAGAGGCGGTTTCTCCTGGCGCTCGATCGCCCCAACAGGTTCTGCTATAAATGCGTAACGCTGCCCGCCGGCGCGGCAGTGAGCGATGGAACGACGTTTATCAACTTCCGCGGCGGCGATGTGAACCAGTTTACAAAACAGTCCGCGCCAGCGGATTATAAGGGCATCAATATCGTGGACGACGTCCTCTTCGAGCCGCTGGGAACCTATCTGGTGGCGCTGATGCTTCAGGGCGACCCGCTGGCGGATAAGGACGTTCGCTCGGCTATGGTCCATGCGAAGCTGAAGGCGACCGTGACGGAGAATGGCGTCAAGTGGCGCGTAATCGAGGTACCCTTCGGTCAGGAGGGCCCGACCGAGATCTATATCGGTCTGCAGGATCACCTGATCGGCAAGACCGTGATGAAGATGGATGCTCAGGGGCTGCGAGTCACCGAGACGCTCGAGAGCATCCGGACCGATAAGCCGGTGGAGAGCGCCGTCTTCAAGTTTTCGCCTCCGGAGGGCGCGCGCGAGGTGGAGCACATCGTACCGCCACAGCGGCCCGACACCGTTCGAC
>JBBRJW010000434.1:0-3897 GCA_038218705.1 Chthonomonadales bacterium
AAGTTCCACAACGGCCGCGAGGTAACCGCTGGCGACTTCCAGTATAGCATCGACCGCGCCTGCGATCCCGCGACAAAGTCCTCCACTGCCTCCGACTACCTGAAAGACATTGTGGGCGCGACCGGTCGTATCAACGGCAAGGCCACCTCGGTCTCAGGGGTACAGGTCGTCGATCCCTATACGCTGCGAATTACCATCGACTCGTTCAAGCCCTACTGGCTCGGCAATATGACGTACCCAACCGGATATGCGGTCTGCCGCGAAGCCATCGCGAAGACCGGCGGCGCGATCACCGCCGAGTCGGCCATTGGCGCGGGCCCGTTCAAGCTCCAGGAGTTTCGTTCCAACTACCGGGTGGTATTGGCTGCAAACCTCTCCTACTACGCCGGCAAGCCGCAGCTCGATTACATCGTGCGCCCCGTGCTGCTCGATGCTAACCTGCGTCTTAACCAGTACGAGGCCGGCGATCTCGACATTGTCGACGCCACTCCGCGTGACCTCGACCGGATCAATGCCGACCCGAAGCTGAAAGGCGACTTGAAGTCCTTCCCGCGCGCCGCGACCTGGTATGTGGCGCTCAACCAGGCCTCGGCCATCTCGCCCTTCGTCAAGAAGGAGGTGCGGCTCGCCTTCGCGCATGCCATTAACCGCGCCGAAGTGGTGCGCGTGGCGCTCCGGGAACAGGGCGATGTCGCAACGGGAATCGTTCCGCCGGGCGTGCCCGGCTACACGACCCGGCCCAGGGTGCCGGCATTCGACCCGGCGGCTGCCCGCGCGCTTCTGGCGCAGGCGGGATACCCTGGCGGCAGGGGCTTCCCCACGCTCACCTTCTCATTCCGCAAGGATATTCCACAGGTCGGCGACTCGGTGCAGGTGATGGCGGGCCAGCTCAAGGCCAACCTCGGCATCGAGGTTCAGCTTCGACCCACGGAGTGGGGGGAGTTCCTGAAGGAGCGGAGTGACAAGACCATGCCTCTCAGCTTCCTCCGGTGGGGAGCAGACTACCTCGATCCGCAGAACTTCCTCTCTGTGCTGCTCCATTCGAGTCAGCGCGGCCCCAATGGCGAGGACCATCCCGAAAACGGCACGGGATACGCCAACCCGCAGTTCGATGCCCTCTGCGATCGGGCAGACACCGAGCACGATCCTGCAAAGCGGATGGCGCTCTATGCGGAGGCAGAACAGATCGCTCTCGACGATGCGCCCTGGGTCGCGATGAGTTACCAGCGCGACATCGAGCTGATTAAGCCGCGCGTGGGACACCTGCGCGACAGCCTCTTCGGGCATCTGCCGCATCTCACGACCACGGTTCGGCCGTAGGCACGGAGCGGAGATGACCGGCTATCTGCTAAAGCGGCTGCTGCTCGCGATTCCCACTCTTCTTGCGGTCTCGTTCCTCGTCTTTCTGGTGGCGAGGCTCGCCCCCTCCAGCCCGGTCGATATCATCGCCGGCGAAAAAGCCACCCCTGAAACGCGCGCCCGGCTCGCCCACGAGTATGGACTCGATCGCCCGATGATCGTGCAGTACGGGGCGTACGTCTGGTCCATCGTGGCGCACGGCGACATGGGCCGCTCGTTCTCGAGGGATCGCCAGCCGGTTACCGAGATGATCCGCGAGGACTTCCCTGTCACCGCCCAGCTCGCGATCTGCGCGCTGGCGCTCGCGATACTGGTTGGGCTCCCCATCGGCGTGCTCGCGGCAGTCTGGCACAACTCCTGGTTCGACCGCGCGTCCATGGCGCTCGTCGTCGCGCTGGTGTCCGCGCCTTCAATCGTTCTGGGGCCGCTTCTGGTGCTGCTGTTTGCCGTGCGTCTCCACTGGCTACCGGTAAGCGGCTGGGAGAGTATGACAGTGGCGATTGGCTCCGGATCAACGCAGCTCCGCTTCGTCGACCCTCGATACCTCGTGCTCCCCACCATCGCCCTCGGCGCCCGGTCGGCCGCGCTCTTCGCCCGGATTATGCGTGCGTCGATGCTCGAGGTCCTGCGTCAGGACTACATCCGCACGGCTCTGGCGAAAGGGCTCTCGTTCCGGCAGGCGATCCTGCGCCACGCACTGAAGAACGCCTCGCTTCCGGTGCTGACGGCGGTCGGCACCAGCTTTGGGGCCCTTCTCACGGGCTCGTTCGTGGTCGAGACCATCTTCCAGATCCCGGGAATCGGGTTCGTCTCTATCGATTCCATCACCAAGCGCGACTACGCAGTGATCCAGGGGATGGCGCTGCTGGTGGCCGTTATCTTCCTCCTCGTCAATCTGGCGGTCGACCTCCTCTATGGCGTCATCGACCCACGGGTGCGCGCGAGGGAGGCCGCCTGATGGCCGACTCACCGTCGATCCCTGCTCCCGCTGCGCCCGAATTGGCCGAAGGCTCGTCAGGAAGCGCAGGCCTCAGCCCGGCGGCGGATGCCTGGCGCAGGCTGCGCCGAAACCCGATGGCATGGCTCTCGGGCGGGTTCATCCTCCTGCTCCTCGCAGCTGCCACGGCTGCGCCCCTGTTTGCGCACTATGCGTACGACTACCACGACATCGCGCGGTACGCCACCCTGCCAGCGCCCCCCGATTCGCACCATTCGCTTGGGACCGATGGTCTCGGGCAGGATGTGCTGAGCCGGCTGCTCTACGGCGCGCGCGTCTCGCTCGGAGTGGCCGTCGTGGTGGTCGGCGTCGAGGCGGTTGTCGGCATCCTGCTCGGTCTCGTGGCCGGGTACCGGGGAGGCCGTATCGATCTCGCGCTCATGCGTATCACTGACGTGATGTTCGCATTCCCGGACATCCTGCTCGCCATCCTCCTGGCCGCGGTCGTCCGCTCGGGAAGCCAGGCGCTCCCGGCCGCCTCCAGCTTCCTGGTGCTCTTCTTCGCGCTCGGCCTGGTAGGCTGGCCCGCGCTGGCTCGCCTGGTGCGGGGCCAGGCCATGGCGCTGCGTGATCGCGAGTATGTGGCCGCGGCGCGCGCGATGGGCGTGACCGACGGCGTGATCCTTCGGCGCCACCTCCTCCCCAATATCATGAGCCCGATCATCGTGCAGCTCACTCAGGACATTGCCGGCGTGGTGCTGGCGGAGGCGACACTCTCATTCCTGGGGCTTGGCGTGCAGCCGCCCTTCCCGTCTTGGGGCCGCATGATCGACGACGCGCTTGTCTACAAGGAGACGCACCCGCTGCTGCTCCTCGCGCCCGCACTGCTGCTCGCCCTCACGGTGATGGCCTTCAACTTCTTTGGAGATGCCCTGCGCGATGCGCTCGATCCCCGCCTACGCGACTGAGGGCGATCTGTTTCTGGCCGGCCAACTGCTGGCGCATGCAGTCTGCCCGCGCCGACCACAAGGCCCGGCCCGCGTGGAGTAACCTAGCTGTGGTTCGCAGGGAGACCGCTCAGTCCGACCGGGGCCAGGGCGGCACAGGAAGGGGCGTAGGAGATGTGGGACAAATCCGTTTGAGGAGATTCCTATGAAGAGATTATTGCTGCTGGCGGCCTGCTCGCTGCCGCTGTTTGCTCCGACCCGCTCGCTGGCGTGGAACGCCACCGGGCACGAACAGATCGCCGACATCGCTTGGACGCGCCTGCTGCCCCACACCCGCATCGAGCTCGCCGCCATCCTCAAGGCTGGAGACCCGGTGTTCCAACCGAAGAGCGATTCGGAGGCCGACGTGCGCGCAGCGTTCCGAATCGCCTCGACCTTCCCCGACATCATTCGCGGCAACCGAAACACGATCTATGAAGCGGATATCCCTGCCATGAACAGCCGTCTGTGGCCCGCAGGGTTCCAGCCCAATGCCGGTGATGGCGAGGCGACGCTCTGCAAGAAGTGGCACTATCTCGATAAGCCGATCCGTAACAAGGGTGCTGCGCCCGCCATCTTCCCCTCGAATGGAGTAAACGCCCTCAACCTGGCTCG
>JBBRJW010000435.1:0-3896 GCA_038218705.1 Chthonomonadales bacterium
AGACAGAGGTGATGCGCGAGACGCCGGAGAAACTGCTCTCGCCCGGCTGCTCATGCCACTACTGCGAGAATCTTAATCGGTTGTGCGCGGAGCGAATCGATCCTCCGAAACGATAACCAGGAATCTGGCCCCTGTGAAAGGACCCTCCCGATGCGAATTGGCAATGCGAGCGCGCTGGCCATGGTGGCCGTGAGCCTGTGCATAGACGGACTCGTTGGACCGGCCCATGCGCAGACAGCGGTCGAGAAGAGCCAGCCTTACCTGTGGCGCAACGTCGCCGTGATTGCAGGCGGCTTCGTCGATGGACTGATCTTCAGCCCGGCGCGCAAGGGGCTCGCATTTGCACGCACGGATATTGGTGGGGCGTATCGATGGGATGCTGGACCGAGGCGCTGGACCCCGCTGAACGACTGGGCCGGAGGCAAGGACGGTAATCTGCTCGGGTGTGAGAGCATTGGTGTCGACCCGAGCTCCGCCGACCGCTTCTATCTTGCGCTGGGAACCTACACTGCCGACTGGAGCTCGAACGGGGCGATCATGCGGACGGCGGACGGCGGCAAAACCTGGAAGCGAACAGATGTGCCGTTCAAGATGGGCGGCAACGAGGATGGCCGCTCGGCAGGTGAGCGGCTGCAGGTCGATCCCAACCTGGGCAGCGTGCTGCTGATGGGCACGCGGAACAACGGACTCTGGCGCAGCGATGACGGCGGCGCACGCTGGGCGCAGGTTACTACCTTTCCGGTGACCGGGCGGACCAATGGCGTCGGTGTCGTCTTCGAAGTCTTTGACCGGCGGAGCGGTCCGCGCGGGAAGCCTACGCCGGTTATCTACGCTGCTGTGTCGCAGCAGGGACCGGGCCTCTACCGCTCCGCTGATGGAGGAGCCACCTGGCAGCCCGTCGCAGGGCAGCCGACAGGACTATTGCCGCATCAGGGCGCCATGGCGGCCGACGGATCGCTCATCCTCACTTATGGAGATGCGCCGGGGCCAAACGGAATGTCCGGCGGCGCGGTCTGGAAGCTCGACACGCGGGCAGGAACCTGGAAGGACATCACCCCGAGCCACGGAAGCTTCGGGTATGCCGGACTGGCGCTCGATCTGGCTCACCCGGGGACCCTGATGGTCTCCACCATGGATCGCTGGAGCGTGGGCGACACCCTCTTTCGCAGCCGGGACGGCGGGGCTACCTGGAGCGACATCGCGCCGAAGGGCGTGAACGACTGGTCGCTCACGCCATATCTCACATTTGGCGGCGCGAGCGCAAAGTTCGGCTGGTGGATCGGCGCGCTGGCGATCGACCCGTTCGAACCCGGTCACGTGCTTTACGGCACGGGTGCGACAGTCTGGGCGAGTGATGATGTTACCGCTGCGGATAGTGGCAAGCCCACGCATTGGAAGGTCGGGGCAGCCGGAATCGAGGAGACAGCGGTCATTACGCTGGTGAGCCCCCCGGCTGGCGCGCACCTGCTGAGCGGAATGGGTGACATCGGAGGCTTTCGCCACACCGACCTGACGCTCTCCCCGGCGGCGGGCATGTTCACCAATCCCGTCTTCGGCAATGCGGACAGCATCGATGTCGCGGAGCTCGCGCCGGACATCGTGGTGCGGGTGGGCCGAGGAGGCCGGCAGACCGGCGCGATTTCGCACGATAATGGCGCTACCTGGAAGCCATTCCTCACGGAGCCGGTGCGCGGCGGGGGCCAGCGTGGAGGGGGTGGAGGCTCGGTGGCGCTCGGCGCGGACGGCGCAGCGATCGTCTGGCTTCAGGGCGGCGCGCTCTCCTATTCGCACGACGGAGGTGCGACCTGGCAGGCGTGCGCCGGCGCAGCGGGGCCCAGAGGTGACGTGGTCGCGGACCGAAAGACGCCGGGCGTATTCTACGCGATGGCGGCCGGGAAGCTGGTGGCCAGCACCGATGCCGGAGCCACTTTTGCTGCGCGGGGCGCTCTGCCCAAAGGCAGTCAACGGCTCAAGGCCGCACCGGGGCGGGCCGGCGACCTCTGGGTGACGTGCGGCGCGGAGGGCGTCTATCACTCCACCGACGGAGGCACGAGCTTTGTGCGAGCCGGGGAGCTGGCGAACGCCGATCAGATTGGATTTGGCCGCGCGTCCCCTGGCCACGAGTACCCTGCGCTCTACGTGACAGGGCAAACTCGAACGGGCGCTTCCGGTGTCTTTCGTTCGGACGACATCGGCGCAACGTGGGTACGCATCAACGACGATGCGCACCAGTATGGGTACAGCGGGCAGGCGGTGACAGGCGACCCGCGAATCTACGGCCGGGTCTACATGGGCAGCAACGGGCGTGGGATCCTCGCTGCGGACCCCGCGCCGCGATAACCTGATGAGGGATCGCGTCGGACGCCCGCGCGGTGCGGGGCGGCCGGCACCGCCCGGAGCCCTCTCACAGGGCAATGCAGGCGCTGCCGTGAACGGGCGAGCGACCTCCGACTGTTAGTGCTTGTTGTACGTGGAGCAGAAGCTCGCCGCTCTGTCGATCTCGGCACGCAGCTTGAGCACGTTGCGCACGACCGGTCCGGACCGGTGACCAATAAAGACAAAGCGCGCCGCATTAACGGGCTGGTCCAGGGCGCGCTCCAGCGCCAGCGCGTAGAGCGCTCCCTGCCTGCTGTATTTCTCCATTCGTTCGTCGACCTCGGCCGCGCCATGGATGTCGTCGGTCTTGTAATCGACTATCACCAGCCCATCCGAGTCCTCATAGAGCAGATCGATGTAGCCCTCAATGAGCGTCGGGTCCTCGCCCGAACCGCGCGCAATGGGCACGCTGACGCTCACTTCGCGCCACCACTTCCCGGACTTCACGGCGTCCTTCACTGCATCACAGCCGAGAGCAGCTTTCACCAGCCGCTCTACCGCGGCCTCGTGATCGGGTACACCGGCCGCGAGCGCCTGTGCCCGGATAACCGCCCCGAGCTCGGGACCTGGACCGGCCAGATCTACGGACTGGAGCACAGAGTGAACGGCGCGGCCAATATCGGCCCCGCTTCCGCTGCCGCCACGAGAGCGATGGGGTTCGCCTCTAAGACAAGCGCCATCCCGCTCTTCGTCCTCGTCCAACTGCATTCCGGCATAGGCTGAAGCGCTCAGCGACGTCAGGGAAGCTCGCTTCGAGAGCAGCTCCCGGCGTGCGCGAATCCATGCTTCGCGCTCGACTGCGCCTGCCGCAGCCGGAGCGGTAGGGGCAGCGCCGCCTGCGGGGACAGAGACCACGGCATGGGTAAACGGGGCCGGCGCGTAGCCTGCAGCAGGGGAGACACTGACCGTCCGTACAACTGCGGCGCCAGGGATCATCGCTTCGGGCGGTGGTAGCGTTGCTGTGCCAATATGGGCGGGGGACTCCGGGGCGTCCGCCACGGGAGGCGGAAAGGGCTGCCAGAGGCTTGGGCAGGCCTTGCATTGTTCAGCGAGCTTCGCCGCAAGGCATGGGCCGGACCTGCTGCTCTGGATGAGGCTCACGTAGAGCCGGTCTTTTGCGCGGGTTGCGCCTACGTAGAGCAGTCGCATCTTCTCGGCCTCCTCGCGCGCCTTCAATGCGTCTCTTGCCACGGGGTAACCCGTAGTTGCAAAGCTCGACTTCTCCCCAATGCCGACCTCAAGCGACGGCCCAAAACAGACAGGAGTCGAAAACGAGGCGGGCTTGGAGTTGAGGCCTGCCAGGATCACAACCGGGAACTCAAGGCCCTTCGAGGAGTGCACTGTGAGCACGCGAATTGCATCGTCGTCCGGCTCGGAAAATGGCGATTCGATCTCTCTCACCTCGTCACTCGCCTGACGCTCTGCCCACTTCAGGAACCCCCGAAGGGTTCCGCCAGCCTCGTCCCACGCCCGAGCCTTCGTCTGCAGGAACTGAACCCGAGACCAGCGTTCGCGCGGCC
>JBBRJW010000436.1:0-3892 GCA_038218705.1 Chthonomonadales bacterium
TCGGAGGCCGGGATGCGGCGCCGGCGAAGAACGTAGCCGAGGGTCTCCCGGCCGGAGAAGGGAATGTGTACGCAGTCGCCAGCCTGCAGGTCGTTTTGCAGGGAGGCAGGCACCCGGTACGAGTAAGACGGCGCGAGGTCCGGGGCTTCGACGTCTACAACAACGTCGGCAATGTCGACTTCCGCAAACTCCTCCCAGAGGGATTCGGACAGGGCGGCGGGCGACTCGTTGTCGGACAAGGGGAGTCTCCTTCCTGGACCTCGCAGGGCGACTATTCAGTCGGCTTTGTGCCGATAAGACGTACGCGAGGCTCGGCGCCCGCGCGGAGCCTAGCGATGTTTGCGCGGTGCTTGAAGAGGGTCATGGCGGATGCGGCGACGGCGAAGAGAAGGCGCGGCCGGTCAGCCGGGAAGAGCGCGGCCATCAGAAATGGAAGCGCGGCCGCGGCCGAAACGGAGCCGAGTGAGACCATGCGAAACCCGAGGATCATCAGGCCGAAGACGGCGAAGTCGATCAGGGCCACCGCGGGCGCGAGGCCCAGGAGCGCGCCGAGGCTGGTCGCCACGCCCTTGCCGCCCTTGAAGCCGAGCCAGACCGAGTAGTTGTGCCCGATCACCGCGCAGAGAGCCGCAAGAACCGGCCAGGTGGAGGCTCCGCCCGGGAGCAGGCGCGCGGCTATCAACGGCGGCAGCAGCCCCTTCAGAACATCGAGCGTAAATACGAGAGCCCCAATCCGTGACCCGCAAATGCGACTGACGTTTGTCGACCCAATATTTCCAGAGCCCACGGTCCGGATATCGATGCCCTTCAGCCGGAGCACGGTCCAGAGGCCAAACGGTAACGATCCGAGCAGATAGCTGCCCGGAAGAAGCACTGCGATGATTCCACTCTGCGACATGAACTCTGCCTTCGGTCGTACTGGATTGCTGTCGGCATTCGATGCACTGCCGGCTGCCCTCCTATTCTACCCCGACCTTCGCAAGCCGTGAGGCAGATGCCCGGAAGGCAGTTGGCGCCGATGGACACAATCTAACGAGACGTAGCGGAACGGCTCTCCTCCATACCCATACAGGGAATTCGCTTGTGCGAGGCGAAGAGAGGGGACGAGAACTCAGCAGTGACGGAGGAGACGCAAGACGATGAGATTGGCGCGATTCAGGAGTGATGAAGGCATCTGCATAGGCGTGCTTTCGCGAGACGGTGCGAAGGTGCATGAGGTGGCGGCTCCCGAGGTCGGAGGCTCCATGAGCCGCTTCCTGGCCCTGGATTCTACCGCGAGACAGAGCTCCACGCGGGCCGCGTTGGAGGGTGCAGGGCGATCGACTGCGGAGGTTGCGCTGCTTGCGCCTGTAGGAGATCCGGGGAAGATCCTCTGCATCGGGCAGAACTACCGCGACCACTGCGAGGAGCAGGGGCAGCCGCTCCCGGAGCGCGCCATCCTCTTTGCAAAGTACAGCACCGCGCTCAACGATCCCAATGGCGTGGTGCGCCTACCGCGCGCCTCAGAGCAGGTCGACTACGAGGCCGAGCTCGCGGTGGTGATTGGCGGGCCCGCCGGTGGAGCGCGTGAGATCGCTGAGTCGGACGCAATGTCCTATGTAGCGGGGTACCTCTGTGCGAACGATGTGAGCGCTCGCGATCTTCAGTTTGGGGACAAGCAGTGGACCCGCGGTAAGTCGCCCGATGGCTTCTTCCCGATCGGGCCAACGCTCGTGACAGCCGATGAGATCGCGGATCCCCACGTACTCGATATCTCGCTCACGCTGAATGGTCAGACCATGCAGAAGTCTAACACGTCGAATCTGATCTTTCGGATACCGTTCCTGATCTCGTTCCTCTCGCAGACGATGACGTTGCTTCCCGGGGACATCATCTCCACTGGAACACCTGGAGGGGTCGGGGTCTTTCGGAAGCCGCCCGTGCTCCTAAAGCCGGGCGACACGATGACCGTGACCATTGAGGGCGTCGGATCTCTGACAAACACCGTGGCCTGAAGCGCAGGAGGTCCCGCTAAGAAGCGAGCTCCAGGCGGGCCTCCACAGACCCTACGGACTCGACCTCGACCTTCGGGACGATCTCGGTGTAGGCGAGAACCGGCAGCGTGGGGAGAGAGCGCTCGATCAGCCGCTTCAGCGGGAGGCGGATCTGCCCCGAGCAGAGGAGGGCCGGGTTGTACCCCTGGTCCTCTGCATGTGAGATCTGCTCCGCCATGGAGCGGATCATCGCCTGCGCGAGCCCCGGCTCGATCGAGAGCATGGAGCCAGTGGGTGTCGGCTGTACCGCTTCGCGTAGCTCCTGCTCGAGGGCGGGCGCGAGCGTAATCACGCGGATTATGCCGGCCGTATCCTGGTGCTGCTTGCAGATCTGGCGTGCGAGCGATGCCCTCGCGAACTCTGTCAGCGAGTCGAGGTCCTTGGTGCGCGGCGCGTAGTCCGCCAGCGTCTCGATCACCGTGGTGAGGTCGCGAATTCCGACGCGCTCCCGGAGTAGCCCCTGCAGCACCTTCTGGACCTCGCCCAGGGTGAGCAGATTGGGGATGAGCTCGTTAATGGCGGCCTCATCTCTGCTCTTCACATGCTCGATTAGCTTCTGAGTCTCCTGGCGCGTCAGAAGCTCGGCCGCATGGTTCTTGATAACCTCTGTAAGATGGGTGACCAGAACCGTGCATGGATCGACGGTGTGGTACCCGGCCATCTCAGCCCGCTCCTTCATTGAGCGGGAGATCCAGCGCGCTGGCGTTCCGAGCGCCGGCTCGACTGTTTCAATCCCCTCCAGCTGTTCAGAGACGAGACCGAAATCGAGTGCGAGCAGGGAGCTCATATAGAGCTCGTGCGAAGCGACCGCCGCGCCCTTGATCTTGATCTGGTAGGTGTTTGGCTTGAGCTGCAGGTTGTCTCGGATGCGCACGGTGGGGAGTACAACGCCCATTTCGATCGCGATCTGCTTTCGGACGCTGGTGACCCGGTCCGAGAGGTCGCCGCCCTGGTCCGGGAGCGCCAGCGGCACCAGGTTCGATCCGAGCTCAATCTCCACTGTCTCAACGCCGAGAAGAGGCATAACGCTCTCAGGGCCGGCCGGCGCAGTGGAAGCGGGCGTCGCAGCGGCCGCGTCGTCGATAACCTGCAGGGCAGCATCCTTCTCGCGCCGGAACAGGGCTTTCGCGCAGAGGCCCGCGCAGCCGGCGACGAAGAGAAGCTGAAACCGGGGGAATCCCGGCAGCAGCATCAGCAGGAAGAGCAGTCCCATCACAATGATCAGCGGCTTCGGCTTGCCAAAGAGCTGCGAGGTGAACTCCTGGCCCATGGGCTTGTCGGACGCGGCGCGTGTTACCAGCAGGCCGGTTGCCGTGGAGATCAGGAGCGCGGGAATCTGGCTTACCAGGCCCTCTCCGATTGTGAGCAGCGTGTAGTTCTGAAGCACCTGTAGAATGTCGCCGCCCCGCGAAAGGCCAAGTGCAAAGCCGCCAACGATGTTAATGATGATGATGAGTACGGCTGCGATCGCATCCCCGCGAACGAACTTGCTCGCTCCGTCCATCGCGCCGTAAAAGTCTGCTTCGTTCTCAATTTTCCTTCGCCGAGCCTTCGCCTGCTGCTCATCGATGAGCCCTGCGTTCATATCGGCGTCGATCGACATCTGCTTGCCGGGCATTGCATCGAGGGTGAACCGTGCGGCCACCTCTGCGACGCGCCCTGCGCCGTTTGTGATGACAACAAAGTTCACGACAACAAGGATCAGGAAGGCGATGATCCCGACGATGTAGGAGCCGCCGACAACGAACTGCCCGAACGCGCCGATGACCGCGCCGGCATGGCCGCTGCCGAGGATGAGCTTGGTTGCTGCAACGTTCAGGGCGAGCCGAAAGAGAGTCATTACGAGGAGGAGCGAGGGG
>JBBRJW010000437.1:0-3892 GCA_038218705.1 Chthonomonadales bacterium
AGGCCCCCGCTCGCGTAACACTTGCGCCGGGCGGCGAAGAGATTCCGTTCCAGCAGGACGGGCGCTATTCTCGGATTGTTGTGCCGATGGTGAATACCCATCAGGCCGTCGTTTTCGAAGGAGTCTGATCTGCCCTGGGCCCGGCATCCGCTCCAACAATCGGGCGGCGCCGGGCCCTGACCCCCTTGCTTCCGCAACTTCGTGTAACCATTTAGCGTATAGCCGTCTAAATGCTTTAGATGCATCAACATTTCATCCCTATGAAGGATTAACTCCCCCTATGAAACGCTGGTTACCCGCACTCATCGCGCTCCTCGCTCTCGCAGGGCTAATCACGTGGAGGCTCAGGCAGAAGAGCGCCGCAGACGCGGCTCAGGCAGAGACGACAAAGAAGCGGCTGACTGCAGCGCCCATGGTCTCCCTTGCCACCGCTGCGACCGGGGATATCATCCACACGTTTGCTGGTGTCGGGAGTGTCGAGTCGCCCTTCAACGTGAAGCTCGCCCCGAAAATAACCGGGCGAGTCGAGTACCTGGAAGTCCGGGAAGGCGCGAAGGTAGCGCGTGGTCAGGTTCTCGCGCGCATCGACCCTTCCGAAGTGAACGCTCAGGTGCGGCAGGCGCAGTCGGCCGTTGCGGAGGCTGAGGCGAGGCTCGCACAGGCGCAATTCGCGCAGAACCCGATCAACGTTGGGGTTACCTCCCAGATCGAAACGCAGCGGGCCGGCGTAACCAGCTCGCGAGCCGATCTCAACCAGACCTCGCAAAACTACGCGGCCCAGGTGGCGGCCTCACAGTCTGCCGTGGTGGATGCACAGGGCCGAGTAGATGCCGCGAGCGCTGCGGTGGAAAATGCCCGAGCGTCCATCCGCAACGCACAGGCGAACCTGGAGAATGCGCAGACGCGGCTCGCAAGGACTCTGGATATCTACCGACAGGGCTTCATAGCCGCGCAGGATGTGGACGATGCCCGGTCGGCTGTGAAAGTTCAGCAGGGAGCGCTGGACATCGCACAGGGGCTGCTCAACAGCGCACAGTCTCAGCGTGGCTCCGCACTTGCCCAGAAGAACAGCGCAGAGCAGCAATCGAGCATCGTTGCGAACAAGGGTAAGGCCGACATCGCTGCCTCCCAGGCGAAGCTCGACCAATCCCGTGCGGCACTCACTTTCGCACGCTCGAACACGGCTCAGACCTCTGCATATCGGGCCAATCTTCGAGCGCTGCAATCCGCAGTCTCTGCATCACGCGCCCAGCTCGTGAACGTACAGGCGCAGCTTGCGAACACGATCCTGAGCTCGCCAATCGATGGATATGTGACGGGAAGGTATGTCGATCCAGGCAGCGTGGCGGGGCCGGGTACGCCGGTGCTCGCCATACAGTCCGTCTCACGGCTTTTTGTCAACGTTCCCCTGCCGGAAGAGTCCAGCCGACACCTTCACCCGGGCGACGTCGCGACCATCCAGTTTGATGCGCTTCCCGGGCAGTCATTTCATGGCAGGGTCCTCGATATTAACCCGGCAGCGGATCCGCTGAGCCGGCAGTTTGCGATGCGAGTGGTCATGGAGAATCTGAGCGGCGTGGTAAAGCCGGGAATGTTCGGGCGCGTCTCGCTGGTTACGGAGAAGTTCCTTCACCAGGTGGTAGTTCCGCGTGAAGCCGTGCAGCATGGACGCGACGGGAAAATCACGGTAGTGGTTGTAGACGATCAGCTCGTGGCGCATCGCAGGCCGGTTGAGACCGGCGCAGAGGATCCGAAGGTTGTCGCCATCACTCAGGGCGTCCTGCCCGGTGAGAAGGTGGTGGTGCTTTCCCAGAACCCCGTAAAGGATGGACAGAAAGTGCAGTCGGGAGGCGGGGGGCAAAAAGGTGGCCGCGGGAGCGGAGCGCCGGGCCGTGCCGGACGAGGACCAGGAGCATAAGGCTTCGACCAACCCCGAAGATGTCGCCAGCGGAGCACAAGATTTAACTCATGAACATTGCTCAGTTTTCCGTAACCCGCCCTGTAGCCGTGACGATGCGTATTGCCGCGCTGGTGGTGCTTGGCGCTATCTGCGTTACCAAGCTGCCGATCGACCTGCTGCCGAAGGTCTCCATTCCAACGGTGGCCGTTGTAACTCAATGGCCGAACGTTGCGCCAGAAGAGCTCGAGACGCAGATTACGAGGCCAATCGAGCAGGCGGTATCGTCCGCGCCAAACATCTATAATGTCAGCTCCACCACCGTAGAAGGCGTCTCGACGGTGCGCGTGCAGTTCAACTGGGGCGCGGATATCGGTCAGGCCGCCGTCGACGTCCTGCAGCTCGTTGAGCGTGCGCGGCAGCAGTTTCCAACTGATCCGACGCTCGGCACTCCGATCGTTTTCAAGTATGATCCTTCCACTCTGCCTATCCTGATTTTCGGCGTTTCGGGCGAACAAGACCCTGTAGCGCTCCGGAAGCTCCTCGATAACAATATAACGCCGCTTCTCGAATCCGCCAATGGTGTCGCTGCCGCGACGGTGACCGGGGGCTTGCAGCGCGCAATTATTGTTGATGTGGATCCCGCAAAGCTCCAGGCATACCGTCTCTCACTTAATGATATTTCGAAGCGGATTGCGCAGGAGAACCTGAACCTTCCGGCCGGAATTGCGCGGCAGAGTAACACCGAGTACGTGATCCGCAGCCTGGGCTACTTCCAGAGTCCACAGGAGGTGGCGCGTACTCCGGTCGGGTCATTTAACGGGCAGATCATCTCTCTGGGCCAGGTAGCGCAGGTCAAGGACGAGCATCAGGAGCAGAGACTCTTTACACGACTTAACGGCCAGCCGGCCGTCGGCATAATCATTACAAAGCAGAGTGAGGCGAATACCGTCGCGACCGCCGATGCGGTCTTCGAGAAGATAAAGCAGGTTCAAAAGCTCTACCCGAACCTGAAGTTCGGGCTCGCTTATAACCAGGCCCAGTTCATCAGCAACTCCATCGCGGATGTGAAGAGCAGCGCCATGATCGGCGGCCTTCTGGCGATCCTCATCCTGATGCTCTTCCTGCGGAACTTGCGCTCCACGTTCGTTGTTGCGCTCTCGATCCCGATCTCAATCATCTCGACCTTTGCGCTTCTTTACCTGTGCCACTTCACAATCAACACGATCTCCCTCTCGGGACTTGCGCTCGCCACTGGCCTCATCGTTGACGATGCGGTCGTCGTGTTGGAGAACATCTTCCGGCACATCGAGCGCGATAAGAAGCGGCCCGCCGAGGCCGCGGTGAGCGGCACGCAGGAGATTACCGGGGCCGTTGTTGCCTCCACGATCACCATTATGGTGGTGTTCCTGCCGCTCTTTCTGATCCAGGGCCAGTCTGGCCAGACCTTCTCACAGTTCGGATTTGTCGTTATCTTCTCGATCGCGATCTCCCTGCTGGACGCGCTTACAGTGGTTCCGATGCTCGCCTCGCGCCTCATACACGAGGATCAGCTCGCAGAGGAGTGGAACGAGGAGCATGGAACAGGAAGCAAGAAGCGCCTGAGTTTCGTGAAGCGCATCTTCCACTGGTTCGGTAGGAAGTTCGATCAGCTCGATGCCTCCTACCGGAATGGACTCGAGTGGGCGATCCATCGCCGATTCATCGTATTGGCGGGAATCATCGGCGTATCGGCACTCAGCTTCCTGCTCGTTCCTCAGATTGGCACGGAGACGCTTCCCCAGACCGACAGCGGGGATATGAACGTATCCATTAAGCTGCCGGTGGGCACCGCGCTGGAGCAGACAAATGCGACGGTTCAGCAGGCGGAAGGCATCATTCTCAAGAACCCGGAAGTCGCAACCTGTTTCGCGGCAGCCGGCACAACGCTAAGCCTCCGGGGCACTACGACAGCGCTGACGCCCTACCAGGGCTCGCTCACGATCAAGCTCAAAG
>JBBRJW010000438.1:0-3887 GCA_038218705.1 Chthonomonadales bacterium
GCCCCAGCCCACATCCAGCATCGACCCGATCGAGAGGAACGAGCTGAAGCCGACGTTCTCCTGCAGCGACCAGTCGAGGACAGCGCACATGAGCGCGCCGCTCTGGCTCAGGAAGCCTACCTTGCCCGGCTTCGCCATCGCCCCGGCGAAGCTCGCATTCAGGCCCGTGATGGGGCACATAACGCCAAGGCAGTTCGGCCCGATCACGCGCATGTTGCCGCGGTGCGCCTGCTCCATCACCTGCCGCTCCAGCTCAACGCCGGCCGCGCCGACCTCCTTGAAGCCTGCGGAGATCACAATCACGCCCTTCACGCCCATGTCCGCGCACTCGCTCACGATGCCAGGGACTGTTTTGGCCGGAGTGATGATAACCGCGAGATCGACGGGTCCAGGAAGAGAGGAGAGGTTCGGGTAGGCTCGGATGCCGAGGATGGAAGAGCGCTTGGGGTTTACGGGGTAGACCGTTCCACCGAAGGGATTGCTGATCAGGTTCCAGAGGAGGTTTCGCCCTACGCTTCCGGGCGCTTCGGAAGCGCCGATTACAGCGATTGCTTTGGGCTTGAAGAAGACATCGAGCGGGTGTGCCCGCCCTGCCGGACAATCTCCCGCAGGGTTGTTGTTGATCGAAGACATCGGTTAGAGGCCCCTTTCTGTCTTTAGGCGCCACGCAGGCGTCACCGCGCGTTGCTCGGTTCGCGTGCGGAAGATCGGCCATCTGGAGCCTCTGCCGCGCCCGGGCCCGCCGGGCCGCTCTCACTTCTTATCGCGAGCGGAAGAACGTGCGCCAATCAGGCGCAAAAATCGGCGCGCGGACGGAGGACATAGGTGACATTCTCAGCCGCCAATACACAGACCGCGCCTCTCCCTATTATTCTACCGGACCGCCTTTCAGTTCATCCCCGTAAAGACGGATTCTGGCGCGGGGCCCTCAAAGGAGGTCGCGGCCGGCCGCACTTGCTCACTTTCCGGCGGGCGATCGCTCCTCGATTCGCTCGAGCTGGCCATCGGCCAGGTGATAGATCCGGTCAGCCTCCTCGATCATCGAGGGGTCGTGAGTAACCACGATCACCGCTCCTCGCTCCCGGTAGCGCGCCAGCAGCTCGATCACGGCTCGGCCATTGGCATGGTCCAGCGCCGCTGTCGGCTCGTCGGCGAAGATCACCTCGGGCTCGTTCACCATCGCGCGCGCCACCGCGAGACGCTGCTTCTCGCCGCCGGAGAGGTGCGCGGGATACCGCTCTGCAAGCGGCAAGATGCGGAGCTCGTCAAGCAGAGCATCTACGCGGCGCTCGGCGGCCCGATCCTGCTTGCGGGCCGCCACAAGCACGTTCTCGCGAGCGTTCAGGTAGTTGAGCAGGAATGGCTGCTGGAACACAAAGCCGAAGCGCTCCCGTCTCAGGCGGACCCGCTCGGCTTCAGAAGCCCGCGAGAGAGTTGCGCTTGCGTAGAAGACTTCACCCTCCGTCGGGAGCTTGAGCCCACTCAGCAAGTAGAGGAGCGAGCTCTTGCCGGAGCCAGAAGGCCCCATAATCCCATGAAACCCGCGATCCGGAAAAGAGGTGGTGAGATCGCGAACTGCATAGGTTGTCTGATCACCATCGCCGTAACTGAGACTGACGCGGGAGGTCGAGAGAGACATGTCGGAGATACCACTTTCAGGCACGCAGAGGCCGCGATGGAGTGCCGAAACTGAGCGTTCCCAAACCCGGCCTGGTTCCAGAGACGGGTGAACGCCGCTCCAGCCGTCGTTTGACGTGCTCAGGTTCCGGTGATACAATGAGTACGTGCCCGCTCTGTTCGCGATTTCGCGATGCAGGCGGAGAAAATATGACTGCGGTAACCATAGTGTTACCAGAGTAACAAAACAAAAACTGCTCTCCGGCGTCATAATAAGTATAACCGTCCGTATGCAAGTTAGCCGATTATAACTCATGGCCAGCTTAGCAGCCTTCTCAGGACGGCCATAGAGAGCGATGTGTGAACCAATGCGTCTTCTGAAGAGACCGCTGCATAAACTATTCGATTCCCCGGCTCGCCAACCTGTCGCCGCCAGCCCGAACCACAGGGCAAAAGCCTCTCAGGCTGCACTGGACGCCCCGGCTCCTGGTGTTCGGCCGACCGGTGCGAGGCATGGCTCACTCTACCGGGCCGGTGTTACGCTGGCTCAGCTGCAGCCAGGCGAGTGCGGAACCGTTCGTGGTTTTCGCGGCCCTGCCCACAACCGCCTGCGGCTCCTCGAAATGGGCCTCACACCGGGCACACATATCAAAGTGATTCGCGCTGCCGCTTTCGGCGGGCCGCTCGATATCTCCGTTCGGGGATATCAGCTTTCGCTGCGCCGTGACGAAGCCGAGTCGGTGTGGCTCGACGACGAGGATTCGGAGCTATGAGCTTAATCGCCGATGCGGACCCCGTCGGCGCGCCGGAAACTTCCACTCGCACGATTACGGTGGCGCTGGTAGGCAATCCCAACTGCGGGAAGACCACGCTGTTCAATGCCATCACGGGCCTTCGCCAGAAGGTTGGCAACTACGCCGGGGTAACGGTTGAGAAGAAGGAGGGCCGCGCCACGCTGCCGGACGGCGCGATCGCCCGCCTGATCGATCTCCCGGGCCTCTACTCGCTCACGCCCCACTCACCGGACGAGATGATCGCTCGAGAAGTGCTCATGGGCCTCCGCCCTGAGACGCCTCGCCCGGACCTTATCCTCAACATCGTCGACGCCACGAACCTCGAGCGTAACCTCTATCTCACCAGCCAGCTCCTCGACATGGGAACGCCCGTTATCGTCGTGCTAACGATGGTTGACGAGCTGGAGAACCAGGGCCGCTCCCTCGATATCCCGGCGCTGCAGAAGGCGCTCGGCGTGCCAGTCTGCCCGGTGATCGTATCGCGACGGACCGGACTCCCCGGGCTCCTCGCTCGCATCTATCGTCAGGTGAGTCAGCCCGCCCCCTCACCGGCATGGTCCGTCTCAGAGTCGATACGACCCGGTCTCGAGGCGCTCGCCAGTGAGCTCGTTCGCGATGCTGGCTTTCCACCCCGTATCGCCTTTGCCGAATCCGTGGCGGTGCTCATGCAGGAGAGCGAGCTCCTCTCCCTGGACCACCTTCCTGCTAGCTTCGGCGAGAGCGTACGCCGGACGCAGGCCGAATTCCGCCGCCAGAAGGTCGACTTCCCGGCGATGGTGATCGAAGCGCGGTATGCGTGGATTGCGCGTGTCACTGCCGGGCTTGCACCCGAAGTCGATACGTCCGTGCCGCACGTTACCGTCCACGATCGCATCGACCGCGTTGTGATGCACCCGGTCTTTGGCTACGTCCTCTTCCTCGTCATCATGACGGTGATGTTCCAGTCGATCTTCTCCTGGGTACAAGCGCCGATGGACTGGCTGCGCCATGGCGCCGACCTGCTCGGCGAGTGGGTTGCTGCCCATATGGCGCCGGGCGAGCTTCGCGATCTCATCACGGATGGGGTTCTCGGTGGCGTCGGCAATACAATCGTCTTCCTGCCGCAGATTCTGCTGCTCTTCTTCTTCGTCAGCCTGCTCGAGGATACGGGCTACATGGCGCGCGCTGCATTCCTGATGGACCGGCTGATGAGCAAGGTGGGGCTGCATGGCAAGTCCTTTATCCCGCTGCTCTCATCGTTCGCCTGCGCCATTCCCGGCGTTCTAGCGACACGCACCATCGGCGACCGCAAGGCCCGCCTGATCACCATACTCGTCGCGCCGCTCATGTCCTGCTCGGCGCGCCTCCCGGTCTATGCACTCATGATCGGGGCGTTCGTACCCAACCGACCGGTGCTCAGCATCGGCTCGTGGCGCCTCCTCACGCTGCCCGGGGTAACGCTCATCGGCATGTACTTCCTCGGCATGTTCTTTGCCT
>JBBRJW010000439.1:0-3886 GCA_038218705.1 Chthonomonadales bacterium
AGACTTTACGAAATTCCATCAAACTGAAGGAGAGTGAAGGAGTGCCGTTGACGCACCACTTTGGACTGCGCAGCACTCCTTCCAGTGAGACCTCATGTCCGACGATCCCGTAACTTACCGCTCGGCCGGCGTCGATATTGACGCGGCAAACGAGGCCGTGCTCCGCATGCGAGACAGTATTCGATCGACCTTCACTCCCGGGGTCCTCACCGACGTCGGGGCTTTTGGCGGCATGTTCTCTCTTGCGGCCCTCCCGGCGTACCAGGAGCCGGTGCTCGTCTCCAGCATCGACGGAGTTGGTACCAAGCTCAAGGTCGCCATCAAGGTGGGCAAGCATGACACCATTGGCCGCGACCTGGTCAACCATTGTGTCAACGATATTCTCGTTCAGGGCGCACGCCCGCTCTTCTTTCTGGACTATTTCGCGACCGGCAAGCTTTCGCCCGCGATCGTCGTGGAAGTGGTAAAGGGTCTCGCCGAGGCCTGCCGCGAGGCTGGCTGTGCACTGCTGGGCGGTGAAACCGCTGAGATGCCGGGGCTCTACGAGGCTTCGGACTACGACCTGGCAGGATGTATCACGGGCATAGTGGACCGAAGCCGAATCATTGATGGATCGACGATCGACCCGGGGGACACGCTGGTTGGGCTCGCCTCGAGCGGCCTCCACACGAACGGCTATTCCCTTGCTAGGTATGTTCTCCTCGACAACGAGTCGACTGCTCTGTCCCTCTACGAGAACCTCCCGAGCCTTGGACGAACGCTCGCAGAGGAGCTCCTGGTGCCGCACCGCTGCTACGCTCCCTCTGTTCTGCCGCTTCTCGAAGAGTTCGATGTGAAGGGCATGGCCCACCTCACCGGCGGCGGGTTCTACGACAATATCCCGAGGATCCTGCCTGCCGACTGCAGCGTAACCATCGAGCGACGAACCTGGCCCATTCCACCCATCTTCTCGCTGATCCAGGAGCGCGGCGGAGTGCCGGACCCGGAGATGTACCGAACCTTCAACATGGGGATCGGTTTCGTCCTGATTGTTCCGGCCGAGCAGGCCCCGCTTATGGCCCACCGATTCAACGCAATGGGCGAGTCGGCATACATCATCGGGAACGTTCACCGCGGCGTGCACGAGGTGGACGTTGTCTGAACCATTGCGCTCGCTGGCCGCCCCTCCGGCTGCGCTTCTCTGGGATGTTGATGGGACCCTCACCGACTCTACGGCGCTCATTGCCGAGGCTCTGGATTATATCTACCGAAAGCACTTCGGCCGCACGCTCTCATACGATGAGCGGCGGGGCCTTATCGGAACGCCGCTCCGTGCACAGATTCGGGTATTCGGTGAGCCGGCAGACCTTGGCGCTGATGAAGACGCCATGACCGCCGACTTCATCCACTTCTACGAGCAGTGGAAGCACCGAGAGGTGATCCTCTACGATGTCATCGCGATCCTGAAGCGCGGATACGCCGCGGGCATCCCCACTGCACTTGTCACGTCCAAGAATCGTGAAGAGCTTGCCAATACGCTTCCACGCCTCGGCATCGCAGACTCGATATCGCTTGCAGTGACGGCGGACGACATCGTGAATCCCAAGCCCGCGCCGGACGGAATCCTGAAGGCGCTCGATGGCCTCGGAATTCGTGCCGACGGCCGAGCGCTCGCCTGCTACATCGGGGATACGCGCCACGACCTGCAGGCCGCGCGCGATGCAGGCGTAATCGCGGTCGGAGTGACCTGGGGTGCAGCCGGGGCGGAGCGCATCGCCGTGGCCAAACCAGACTACTCGGTCGATTCGCCAGCCGAGCTCTCGCGGCTGCTGCTCGGCACGCCGTCTGACTAATTGGCCGCACGCCACGAACCCATCGCGAGCATGAATCGAAATCGCCGTCCGGTGTTAGGCACCGGACGGCGATCACGTTTTGCGGTCTCCAGCCTACTTTGTCGACGAGGCGGGTACAGCGCCGGACTCTTTCTTGGTCGATGCTGCTCCCGCGCCGCTCTTCGCAGAAGAGGCCTGGGAGAGATCTCGTTTGGGGACCGGTGCAATAGGCGACTGCTCCCTGGGCGGCTCGCAGCCCGCGAGCGACCCCAATGCGAGCAAGACAACGGTGGCAGTTACTACTGGATGCTTCATAGCTCTCCCCCTCGCCTGTCAGACGGTCTCGAGCGTCCGCTCGTGCTGGCTCGGCGCTACACGGTCGATCAGCTTGTTCAGTGCGTGGACGTATGCCTTGCCGCTGGCTACCACCACATCGGTGTTCGCCCCGCGACCGGTGTACACGTCGTTACCCCGGCGAATTCGAATAGTGACATCCGCCAGAGCGTCGATCCCCTCGGTAACGGACTGAATGCTGAACTCGATCAGCTCATTCTCCATTCCGACTATCCGGTTGATCGCACGGTATACGGCATCCACTGGCCCGGTGCCGTGGCACGAGTCGACCAGCTCGCGTCCCTGTGGATCACGAACCGAGACCGTGGCCGTTGGTATTAGCTTATCGCCACAGGAAACCTGAACGTGCAGCAGCTCCCAGGTCTGGTGAACGCTGCTTGTCTCGTCTGCCGCGATGATCTCCAGGTCTTCGTCGTAGATCTGTTTCTTTCGATCGGCGACTTCGAGGAAGCGGGCATATATCTTGCTTATCTGCTCGTCCGTAAAGGCATATCCGAGCTCGCTGAGCCGATGCTGAAGTGCGTGCCTGCCGGAGCGCGCGGTCAAAATGATCTTGCTCTCCATAATGCCAACATCTTGCGGATCGATGATCTCGTACGTTGTCCGCTCCTTCAGCACCCCATCCTGATGTATCCCGGAGGAGTGTGCAAAGGCGTTCGCACCGACGATCGACTTATTGGGCTGCACCAGGATACCCGTTGCCGTACTAACCATTCTGCTGGTCTTGTAGAGCTCCTGGGTCACGATCCCGGTTTCGCAGTGGAACAGGTCGCGACGCGTCTTCATCGCCATCACCACCTCTTCCAGGGCCGTATTGCCCGCCCGTTCACCAATGCCATTGACCGTGCACTCGATCTGGCGCGCGCCATTCTGGACACCGGCGAGCGCATTGGCGGTTGCCATCCCCAGATCATTATGGCAGTGGACACTCACAATCGCCCGGTCGATATTCGGTACGTGCTCCATCACAAAGCGGATCATCTCGCCGTATTCCGTCGGCAAGGTATAGCCCGTCGTATCCGGGATATTGATCACGGTCGCGCCGGCATCGATCACGGCTTCGACAACTTTGCAGAGATACTCGCGGTCGGCCCGGCCGGAGTCTTCGAGAAAGTACTCGACCTCCGCCACCAGATTGCGGGCATGCCGCACTGCCGCCACTCCGCGCTCCATCGCCTGCTCGCGGGTCATCTTCAGCTTGTGCTGCAGGTGACTATCGGAAACGCCGAGGCCCGTGTGAATGCGCGGGCGCACCGCGTCCTTGAGCGCCTCTGCAGCGCTGTCAATATCCTTGAGTACGGCGCGCGTCAGCCCGCAGACCGTCGCGTTCTTCACCAGGCGGCTGATCTTCTGGACGGCCTGGAAGTCTCCAGGCGACGAGATTGGAAAGCCAGCCTCGATCACGTCCACGCCCAGTTTTTCAAGCTGGCGGGCGATATCGAGCTTCTCTTCGACATTCAGCGACGCACCGGGTGACTGCTCGCCGTCGCGCAGGGTCGTGTCGAAAATGTGTATGCGGGTATCCATTCTGGTCCCTTTCTCCGCCGCAGCCCCGGTTGGAGGCGCGTGCGATTTTGCCTGTGCCGCTGCTTCGGTTGGAAGCAGCGGCGCAGGAGTGAGGCCATTCAGCCTCTCAAGTTCCGTATCGTCCTTAGCCGCGCCACTCTACGCGCGCGACCCGCTCATTGCCCACGACCTCTTCCGCCTGAACGGACTCGCTC
>JBBRJW010000440.1:0-3884 GCA_038218705.1 Chthonomonadales bacterium
CCGTCTATCTCCACGCCTGCATAGAGCGTGCCATCACCAGGGCCCAACAGCGCGGTTACTCTGGGGAAGCGGATGGCGACGCATTCGGGCGCAAGCTGCGTCGAAGCGCGCTCCCAGGTCGACCCGCTATCTTCCGAGAGGTAGAGACCGGAAGGGCATGTCCCGACAAGAAGCCGCTCCCCCGCCGCCCCGCCTGCCAGGATCGACCAGACCTCGATCCCCGCACGCCAGCCGTTCCCAGGATCGAACGAACCGGGTATCCGTTCCCAGTGATCGCCACGGTCGTCCGACCGATATAACCCGGCGTCCGTGCCGGCGTAGAGCGCGCCACTCTTCGGGCAGCGGACCAGTGCCCGCACGTCAGCCTCCATGAAGAGCCCATCGCACCTGCGCTGAAAAGTCTTTCCCCCATCGTCGCTGCGCCAGATGCCCTCGCCGACCGTTCCAACCAGGATTGAACCAATGAACGTCATGCTCGCTCACCTCCCTCGCCCTATCGGTCGCCGATGCAGACTACTTCCTTCAGGCTGCGATTATACAATCGGCCCTGATGGTAACTGAGCGAGTTAAGGCTCCACGTCTCTCCCGAAGGGCCGAGGTCGCTTACCGAGATCAGCGCTCTCTCGTCGAACACTTTTGCCCGCGCGTCGATGACGTAGGTGATACCCAGCATGGTCGACATATAGAGCTTGCCGTCGACTGCAATGGGGCTGCCAAAGAATGCCGGGATCTGCCAGCCATCCGTGCGCGAACGATCCTCGGCCGCCACGTCATTCCCGTTGTTATCGAGCGCGGTAGTGGGGACCGGCTCCGTGTAGAGTCGCGTCTCGCGCCCGTCGGGCGTGTGCGTAACGCTCACCGGAACCTCGAGGTACTCGACCTTTCCGGTCTCCACGTTCACCCGGCCAATGCAGTGAGATGGCCCGCTCAGGCCCGGCGGCGCATGACTGTTCCGACGGTGCCCCGTGGACGTGAAGAAGTAGTGATAACCATACGCGAGCAGGTTCGCGTGCCAGTTGGGGAAGACATGCAGCACCTCACCCGGACGGAGCGGCACAATGGATGAGAAGTCCTTCATACCACGGATATTCACCCCGAGGTGCGCGACATACCGCTTCTGGCCAGGATCCCACTGTCTCAGATCCACGTTCTTGATCAGCGACTGCGTCTTCAGGAGTTTGCCTGTCGATGAGTCGATCAGGAGATGCGCCTCCTCTGGAGCGTTACGGAACCAGCAGGCGTATTGGGTGTCCCATGTCATCGTGTAGAGCGCCTGGAACGTAATCCCGTCTACAGGGCCGCCCGGAAGATCCTCCGGCGTATACCGCCAGATCGTCTTGCCCGCCTCGCCCGGTTTCAGGCTGGTGAGGCTCACGCCGATGGGCCGCTCCGGGACGTCGTGGGGTCCCCCGCGTCCGTGGAAGATCGCTGGCGTGCCATCCGCCATTCGGCCGAACACGGAGGTGCAATAGAAAGTGGAGGCGTCCTCGGCGATCCACTTCGTCTTGCCGGTGTTCTTATCAATGCCTCGAAGGTAGTGCCAGGTCGACCGATCCGCACTGTAACCCGGCTCGCCCGGCATCAGCGGCTCCATCGATACCAGCGTATCGCCGAAGACCATGGGCTCATGCTGCTTATTGAACGGCTCCCCGGGTGCGCTGAAGCTGCGCCTCCAGACCTCGTGTCCCTCAAGGTCCCAGCACCCCATCTGCCCGCTCGCGTTGAAGAACCAGACGTGTCTGCCATCGGTGACCGGCGTCCAGGAGGTCGCATCGCTGTATGCATACATCAGCGGGCTTGGACTGGAGCCGACGAGCTTCACGGACCATAGGATATGCCCGGTCCTGGCGTCGAGGCAGTGGCCCAGTATCTCCGCACTGAACTTTGGATCGCCCGGCCGGTACGGAGTGAATGTCGTGAGGAAGAGGCGGTCGCCCCACCCGACGATTCCGCCCTGGCCCCCGGCGGGCATCGGGGAGCGCCAGACGATGTGGCGGTTAGCCTGCACGGACCAGCTCGCTGCCGGCCGGCCATGCGCCAGGCAAAAGGTACCCTCGGGCCCGGCCGCCTGAAACCAGTTCTGCGCCCGCGAGGGAGACTGCGCGAACAGAGGCACGATCAGCAGGGCAAAGAGCGTTCGGAGTCGCATGGCGCTCGTTCCTTTCAGCGGCCCCTCAGGCGCTTCGAGCCGTTCGACGGCCCGGACCAAACCGGTCGTAGAGGACGGCAATAATAACCACAACGCCCACGGCAACGCGCTCGTACTCCGGGCTTGAGCCGACAAGGGCGCAGCCGTTACGAATTTCGAACATCAGCAGCGCGCCTATCAGCGTGCCAAGGATTCCCCCTTGCCCGCCAAAAAGCGAAGTGCCGCCAATAACGGTCGCGGCCACGGCGTAGAGCTCGTAGCTTGCGCCAGCGCCCGGAGAAGCCACGCTGGTGCGCGCGACGTTCACCACTGCGGCCACTCCGGCCAGGAGTCCGGAGAGCGCAAAGACACTGATGGTTGCGCGAGGCACGGAGATGCCGGAGAGGCGGGCCGCCTCGCGGTTGCCCCCCAGAGCATAGATGGAGCGTCCCCAGCGCGTGCGCGAGAGAAGAAGGTGGACTAACACGGCAACGGCCACCATAATGACCACAGCGTACGGGATGCCCTGGCGGGAATCGCTGCCAAAAAGCTCCGCGGAGCCGAAAGCCGAAAAGCTCGGCGGCAGGCTGCCGATGTTCTGCGACCCCGAAAAGATTCCCGCTGCGCCGTAGACGATTCCCATCATTCCGAGCGTTACAATGAAGGACGGTATTTTACCGATTGCAGTGATCGCTCCGGAGATCAGTCCGGCCGCGAGCCCGGTTCCGAGCGAAATCAATACGCCGGCGAGCACGCTGGCGTGATGGTCGCGCATGGACAGCGCCGCGATGACCCCGCTCAGCGCCATCGTGGCGCCCACTGAGAGATCAATATTGCCGGAGATAATAACGGTGGTCTGACCGCACGCCAGGATCGCAACGACGGCTGCCTGGATCGCGATCTCAATCAGGTTCTTCTGCTCTAGAAAGTGCGGCGAGAGCCTGGCGAGCACCAACCCGAGCAATAGCAGGAAGGAGAGAGGAGCGAGAACGCTCGCAAACAGGCGCGTTGCGCCTGCTCGGCCGCTCGCGCCCGCCGAAGGAGCTTCAGTTTGGGACACCGGCCAATCCTTTCACAAGGCGAGATGCAGCGCTCATCATAACAGACCGCAGGTTCGCTGTCAAACTGGCGGAAGCCACAGGTACCATGCATCCGGAGAATTCAGTGAACACTTGCCGGCTTCCTTCCCGTAGGAACTAAATAGCGCCCTTTTCGAACTGCCGGCTCAAATTGACTGGTCGGCACTGCTGGAGAACTCTTCTCATGACACCATCGAATGCATCGGGCTCAACCGGCGGCGCGGGCCGCCCTCGCAAGTCACGCGCCTGGCTGTATGGCGCGCTTATCCTGCTCGTAATCGGGTTCTATGGCGGCGTCAAGGCCGCTCGCAGTGCCATCGATGGCCCGGAGTGGCAGCGGCGGATGCTCGGAATCACGCTTCCTGCCGTCGTTCCGCCGGCTGCTTCGCCACAGGCAGCCGTGCCCGCTGCCTCGCCCGCTCCGGTTCCGGCGGCCGGAGGCGCAGCACCGGCCGCGGTCGGCCAGTCTGACGGTCAGCCGGCATCGCCCTCGGGCTCGAATGCGCCCGGGCACGTCGAGGCTGGCACAAACGCGGCAGGCGCACCCAACCTGGTCGTTCCGCCTTCGGCAAATCCCGACATCCCTGCCTTCGTTGGTGCATGGGAAGTTTCGGACGAAGTGAAGTCCGCGGGCGCAGCTCCTTCTCACATCACGTTCGGCTATCGATTTCTCGCAG
>JBBRJW010000441.1:0-3882 GCA_038218705.1 Chthonomonadales bacterium
CACCGCCGGGACGCCACTCCCAGCCGCGCGAACCCGGACGGAGGCGGCATATCGCTGCCCGATGGTCACCTTAACGTTCTGCGTGAAGCATGCGTCCATCGCGCCCGAGATTCGGGCAGCGCCCGGCGCGCCCACGCCCTGAGCTCCATCGAACGCGGGCGAGCCGTGAGACTTGTCGTCCTGCCAGAATCCCCAGTCTGCCGGCCTGCCGTCGTCGCCCCTGGCGTCGAAGCCGGGGTTCTTCAGCAGGTTCTGCGCTCTGGGCGCGGCTGCAGCGCGGGAGGCTGCAGTTCCGAGCGGATCGCGGGCGAAGGCGAGCGCCTCCTCTGCGCCAGGCATCTTATCGGGCCAGAGCGGGTATTTCTGATCGAGCGTATGCCACCAGCGGCCGGTCTCGCCGTAGATCCAGATGGCTGCGTCCGAGGCCTGCAGGGCAGAGTGGACATTCTCCTCGAGGCGGCGGGCAGCGGTGCCGCCCTTGCGGTCGATATGCCATGGCGAGGTGGCGGGGTTCGTGTGCGCATCGAGGTAGATTCCGTGGCTCACGCGGAACGCCGCCTTGAACTTCGCCCGCAGCTCCGGCGCAATGAGGAGGGGCGCTCGGGTATGGAGATCGGCGAATGCGCGGTCGAACTCGGCCTCACTGTTGTAGGAGTAGGCGTTCTCGTTGCCATCGATGATCACTGCCCCCGAAGGCATCGCATCGAGCCACCCATCGACAAAGGCGGGCATCAGGCCATAGCCATTGGCCGCGAGCCCGGCGGATGGGTCGCTTCCCCGGCGAGTGGCCGCAATGATATCGCAGAAGAGGCGATAGCAGAAGATGCGGATGTCGGGAAACTCTCCTGCGGCCGCCGCCATTACTTCGCGGCCGCGGAGGCGCGCCTGCGCTTTATACTCGGCAAAGGTATGTCGTGACTTCTGTGCTTGCGAGGGGTAGTGAAACTGCTGATAAGGAGGGGTATAGGGCTCGCTGTCGAATAGCAGGCCGCGCAGGCCGCCCTCTTTCGCCGCCCAGGCGATTAAGCGCCAGTGCTCTGCGATCTGCTTCCAGCCTGCATCGTCGAACCAATCCACACTGCCCGGGTTCGCTCCCACCATCAGGTAGTTATCGGTACACCGTTTCGGGTGCGCCGCCTTCAGGTCGGTCACCATCTCCTGCAGCTCGGATTGCTTCCACACGACCGGCGCAAAGGTGAGGATGGCGTCTGCATCCTGCCCGTTGGCCAGGCGGCGTTTCGGCTTGATCACCGTTCCGTCGAACGGGTAGCGCTCGAATTCGGCAACGTGATCGCGGAACTGCGTCGCGGTGGGAGAATCCCAGCCGGTGGCAATGAGCTTGCCTCGATCCTCGGGCTCTGCGCCGTGCGCGCAGCCCGGCGTGCTCGCCACCAATAGCAGCCCGACGAGAACCGATCCAACCGTGCTTCCTGCCTTCATCATTACCTGAATTCCTAACGTGAAAGGACGCATTTCGCGTCCGACTCGCCTAACATGCAGGCTCCCGCTCATACCTAACCCCCGGAGTCGATGTCCCGGCGGGAGTCGTACGGTGCGCTCCATTTTCTGCCCAACCCCCGGCCCCTTCCCGGCCCGCTCCGGTACTGAGCCTGAAGGCCACTCGGCGGCACCACCTTGGTTGGCTCAGCGCCCTCGCTCGGGAAGGGGTGACCGGAAGCGCCTTGCCACTGGCCCCGGCCGAGCCGAATTCTTCGCACCGGGCGGGAGGTCACAGTGGGCCAACGAGTGAGGTATCACTCCTTCTGCTGCTCAGGACCACTATGCAACTCTTCGATTCGCACCAGGGCGACCCGGCTGATCTCGGCAACGAGGTCAGCCAGATGATCGGTGGCGCGCTCGTTTGGATAGCGGGCAATCAATAAGCCCCGATTGGTGAGGATCTCGTCTCGCAAACGGTCGTAGTCGGCCTGCTGTTCGTGGACCCCGCCATCGAGCTCCACGATGAGCCGAGCTGCGTGGCAATAGAAATCCGCAATGAAACCATCGATTACCTGCTGGCGGCGAAACGCAAGCCCGGCGCAGGCACTGCGGCGCAGGCCGGACCAGAGGGCGCGCTCTGCGGACGTCATTGACCGCCGAAAGGTTCGGCTCAACTCCCGCTTTAGCCTCGGTTTTGGTCCCATTACAACTCTCGGATCATCCATAGCATGGTTCTCGCTTCCGGTTGTTCTCTTGCTCCCGCAAACTAATCTCCGTCGGCTCGGGAAGCGCCCCTGGCCCGTCGTTCCTAGATAGCTGGCGTCGGAGTGACGGACTCCGCCGCGGATGGCCCCACGAGCTTCCGGTCACCCCTTCCCGAGCGGAGGAGCCTCGCGGCGCAGATCCACCCGCGGAGAGGCTCCCGTGCGAGGCTATTCTGCGTTTCGGGAAGGGGCCGGGGGTTGGGCAAGAATTGCGATCCAACCGTGCTTCCTGCCTTCATTTATCGCCCCTTCCAACTAAGGTATGCGGGAGGAGACTTGCTCCGAAGGGAATTGAGGTTCCTTCGCGGAACTCTTCCCATCATGTCACTTAAAAACTATCTAACGATCACCGTCGCCGGTCTGGCGCTTCTTGCACGCCCCGCGCATTCCGCCGATGGCCCCATGGGCGTGGAGCGCGTGGCCCGCCTCACTCCCAACGGCTATGACAGCCGACAGGCCCCCGACGACCAGACCCTCCGCTGGGTCCAGGTCGATCTCGGCTCGGCAGTGCCGATAGATCAGGTGAAGCTGCTCCCGCTTCTCGACTGGGGAGCCAACGCCGTTCGATTTCCCGTTCGCTATCGCATCGAGGCCTCCACCGATCCCGCCTTCCTTACCTCTACCATGCTTGAGGACCATACGGCGGCGGACGTTCCAGCCCCCGGCGACAAGATCACCACGATTCCGGGCAGCGGCGTAACGGCCCGTTACGTTCGCCTCACGGTTACTAAGACGCGCGATCGGCAGTTCAGTCTCACCAAACTGGAGATCTGGTCTGCGGGGCGCGATATCGCGGTGGGCCGCCCGGTGACCGACTCGGTGAGCGGCCTGCTCGGGCTGAACGCGCTTACCCGCCCGGCACGGCCCAACGGCGAGCGCGTGGTGACCGATAATCCAGCCAACGTGATCCCCACCTCAAAGTGGAAGCCCATTCCAGACCGCCTCCATATCCCTCGCGGCGGTGTGCGCCTGAACGGCGGGCTGCTGCAGACGGCAATGGAGAACAACATCGGCTACCTGCTCTCCTCCTTCAGCGCCGACGAGCTGATTCGCCCCTTCCTGGAGCGCGCCGGCAAGCCGGTTCCCGCAGGGCTCCGGCCCCCGATCGGTTTCTGGGACACCGACCTGCCCGGGTCGAACGCCGGGCGATTCCTGATGGGCGCGGGCAACACGCTCCGCTGGATGGACAACCCGGAGCTTCGCGCCCGGCTCAACAAGGTCGTCGATGGCATTGCCCAGTGCCGCGCTGCAGACGGCTTCATTATGGGCTATCCCGAGGATACTATCTTCTGGAACGAGCGAGCCGCCTATACGCGCTCCTGGGTGACGCACGGCCTGATCGAGGCCGGTTACGCGGGGCGCCCTGATGCCTTCTCGCTGGTGCGCTCGCACTACGACTGGCTCGACCAATGCGCTTACCTGCCGGAGTTGCTTCGCCGCGGCGGGCAGGGCGTGCAGGGAATGATCGGCAGCACGCGTGCCTACTTTGCCCCCCTGGGAAAGCCAGAGGACCTTCAAGTCGTGCAGCGCTACTTCCAGGAGAACTACTGGCTGGATGAGCTCGCGGCGCGCGACCCGAAGGCGATCTGGCAGTACCCCTACGACCATCCACACAACTACCTGATCACGTCGCTCGAACCCTATATGGATCTCTACCGGGCCACGGGCGCGAAGAAGT
>JBBRJW010000442.1:0-3873 GCA_038218705.1 Chthonomonadales bacterium
TTGGCCATCAGCGCGATCGCCACGGGATTGGCCCTGCCAAGGTAACTCTTCCAGTCAAGACGGTTGAGCTGAATGCAGTCGTAGTCGAATTGTAACACACGCTTGCCCGGAAAGTCGACCGTGTACTGATGGCTCGCCTCCGTTGCCGGAGTGTCGTACGAGAGCAGAGCGATCGGGTAGACATCCAGCTTATACTTGAGGGTCAGGTGCGCATAGTAGCGGAACATCCGGGGATCGAAGTCTCGCTGGTGGCTCGCCTGGTTTTCCACATGGATGAGGATGCAGCGGTCTTCACCGCGCACCTTGAAGCGCACCAGCAGGTCGACTACATGCCGCTCGCCCTCTGCAAGATCGGTGAAGATCTCCTTGTCGACGAGTGCCAGGCTCTCTGCTTCAACATGATCGATGCGCTCACCCTTCGGCGCCTTCATGCTCTTCCCTCGTACCATGGAATTCGCCTCCTCATCGATCGACAAGCTGTCTGACGCGCTGCCACTATTTGCGCGATATCGAAGACGCAATCCTCCGCCAATTTGGAGGAAGCGGCGCATGCCTCATGGGGCGTAACCATAGCGGACAGCAGGGAAACGCCGGGATGAAAACGAATCACTCGATCGCATATCAGTCGCAGGTTCAGTCGGGAATTTTCAGGGGGCGCATGGATCTCTCGTTAGCCATTGTCAGCTACAACTGCCGTGAGCTGCTCCGCCAGTGTCTCATGGCGCTCCCGAGCGCTGCAGCTGGCCTCACCTTTGAAACCTTCGTGATAGATAACGCTTCGGGCGATGGCACTGCCGAGTTGGTTGCCAACGAGTTCCCCGAGGTCGTCCTCCTCGCCAATTCCGAAAACGTCGGATTCGCACGAGCGAGCGACCAGGGCCTCGCGGCAGCCACTGGCCGGGCCCTGCTCCTGCTTAACCCGGATACGGTCCCCGGGCCGGGCTCCCTCAGAGTACTGGCCGAGTTCCTCGACTCCCACCCGGACGTGGGCGCTGTAGGACCCCGGGTCACCTATCCGGATGGGCGACTGCAGCCGCAGGGCGGGCCGCTGCCGACGCCCGGGCGCGAGATGTTGAGTCACGTCGGGCTGCGACAGCCCGGCCGATCCGCGCAGGAGATGGCATGGGCATATGGTCGCACCGATTTCGATCTGGAGGCCGATGTGGAACAGCTCAGCGGCGTATGTCTTATGGTGAGCCGGGATGCCCTGGATCGAGTCGGTCCACTCGACACGCGGTTCTTTATGTTTTACGAGGATGTGGAGTGGTGCCGGCGAATCCGGGAAGCCGGGTACCGTGTTGTATATGTTCCGAGCTCTGTGATCATCCATCACTGGATGGGGAGTGTGCGCCTGCAGAGTCGCCGCAGTGCTCGATTTCTCTATTCCAGCATGCGCCAGTACTACTCGATGACCGGGCCTCTGCCGACCGCTCTCGGCGGCCTACTGGTTTCGGTGATCGCGCAGGCGCGCAGCGAGATTCTTCATACCGGGTCCGCCATTAAGCAGCTGTTGCGGAAGATGATACATCGCGGGAGCGGGTCCAACAGATGAGAGAGCAGGCCGGTCATTGCGGATAGGAATGCTTTGCACGACGGGAGAGCGGTGCGGAATCGCAGCGTATACTGCGGAGCTCATTCAGAGCCTGTGCGCTCTCCCGGATACAGAAGTGGTGGTTGTGCCCATCACTCCGGGCCGTCAGCCCATTGAACACTATCGGGAGCAGGCTGCCCTCCTGAACGACCCTGCGATCGATGTGGTGCATATACAGCACGAGCACTCGTTCTGGGGCGGCATCCTGCCCAGAGCTTCGGCGTATTGGGAGCTGCGGTATCTCCTCCAGAAGCCGGTCATCCTCACCGCGCATACCACTTACTCGCTGGCGCAGATGCTGCGGGTATCCGAGGAGCGGAGGCCGCACAAATTGCTGGTCAAGCGGCTGCTGCTCTTGAGCCGCTCGTACCGCGAAAGCATAGACACCGCGCCGTTCATTACAGCCTTCACCATCGTCCATACCGCGGCCGCACGGCGGGAGCTAATTGCCCGCGGTGTGGACGCCAATTTCGTGACGATCGTGCCGACGGGGATGCCGGCCGCTCGCCCCGTGTCCGATGGCGGCGCGTCCTTTCGGGAGCGCTTCGGACTGGAGAGCCGACGGCTGATAACGATATTCGGCTACGTGACTCCCACGAAGGGCTACGAGCTCGCGTTCGAGGCGCTGCCGGGCCTTCCTGAGGACGTCACCCTCGTTATTGCAGGGGGCGCCCGGGCGGACGACATGGCGGCGTACGAGCTCAGCCTGCGCGAGCGGGCGGCAGGGGCCGGGCGAACAGTCGTAACGGGCCACCTTACGGACGATGAAGTGGCCGGAGCGATGGAGACCAGCGAGATTGTGATTGCGCCGCATACCCAGGCGACCGGCTCCTACTCCATCGCGCTTCCAATTGCGCATGGCCGCCCAATCCTCGCCTCGGACATGGACTGCTTCCAGGAGATGGCGGCTCGCCTCCCGTGCCTCGCCCTCTTTCGCGCCGGCGACGCTGCCGACCTGGCCGCAAAGCTCGCGGAGCTTCTCAAAGACCCGGCCCGCCAGGCAGCGCTGTCGGCAGGCGCGCGACGGTACGCTGAGAGATTCAGCTGGCCAGGCGTAGCGGGCCTCACCCGCAAGGTGTACATATCGGCGATTGCCGTCTACGCGGCGGGCCACCATCCCCATGGAGCGCGAGGGGCTGCAGGAACATGACGCGAGAGACCATATCGGTGGTGATGGGAGTCTATAACGAGGGCTATCAGATCGCCCGGGCGCTCGATGCGCTGACATGGGCCGACGAGATAGTAGTAGTCGATCGGTTCTCGACCGACGACACGGAGGCGGTAGCGACCCGCTACCCGAACGTTCGTTTCCTCAAGCGGCAGGAGTGGCTCAATCCCAACGTCAATTTCGCCATGGAGCAGGCGACCGGCGATTGGACCCTTCGCCTCGACGCCGACGAGGTAGTCTCCCCAGAGCTTGCCGCGGAGATTCAGACGCTTCTCGAATCGCCAGATGCGCGGTACACCGGCTACTGGGCGCCTAATCGAACGTATTTCTTCGGTAAGTGGCTCCGATACGGGCTCGCCTACGACCCGCAGTTTGCGTCGCAGCCTCTCTACCATTCGTTCCGAAAGATCCTGTGGCGAAAGGGCACGGCTCACTACCCGTGTCGGGCTACCCACGAAGATATTCTAACGGAGGGGGAATACGGCATCTTACGTCACCCCTACGATCACTTCTCCCATCCATCGGTCTCGCTCTGGATCGCGAAGATGAACTTCTACACCGATCAGGACATGGTGCGCAAGGATGTGCTCGCTCCGGACTTCCGGCTGCCGAGCCCGCACCGGACACTCGTGGCGATCCCCAAAATATTCTTCGAAAGTTACGTGAAGAGGAAGGGGTATCGGGACGGGACCATCGGATTTGTGGCTTGCTGTCTCAGCGTGATCTACATGGTGGTCGAGCGCGCCAAGATCTGGGAGAAGCACTATCGGCTGACGCACGCGAACGAGGTGGTGGCATACGGAAGGCCATCTGCGAGCACGCTCTACGGGCCACCGGCTGGCAGCGAGACTGACGAGGAGCGGCAGGAAGCGCACGGTTCAACGCAGGATTAGGCCTGAGATGCTTTGCGGTACTCACGAAGGACATCCGCCACAGAACCGTCCGCAACGATCTCGCCCTGATTGATCCAGATGACTCGCGTTGCGACCCGCTCAACATGGGGCAGTATGTGTGATACGAAGAGAATGGTTTTCGCCTCCGCCTGCAGCTCATGAATCTTCTGATAGCACTTGTTCTGGAAGCGCTCATCACCCACCGCCAGCACCTCGTCCAC
>JBBRJW010000443.1:0-3870 GCA_038218705.1 Chthonomonadales bacterium
CCAGGTGGCCCAGAAGTCTACGAGCACCACATGGCCGCGGTAGTCGGAGAGCTTTCGGGCTGGCCCGCCGGTGGTTGGCGTAAAGGTGAAGTCCGGCGCGGCCGCCCGAACGGGTCCCGCAGGGGCAGCAGGCGGCGCGACCGGGGTGACGCCGCCGCTCGCAGTCGGGCCGGTTCCTGGCGCGGCATTGGGTGCATCGGGTCTGCTGCAGGCGCTGAGCGCCAGCGCGCAGGCGAGAACACCGGTCAGGCTACCAATGCGTCGAATGGTCTTTCTCACTGCTCTCACTCCTTCAAGGCCATGCCGGCCCGCACTCCCTGCTTCTACGCTGGCGTACTCCGGCAAGTTAGCCGCGGAAGCCCGAGCGGAAGGGGCTATGGGCTCTCGAAACCCTCTTCCATCAGTGCCTGAATGGCGGGCGCAAGCTGCTTCTTGCGCGAAACCATGTCGCCCAGATCGTACTCCTCATCGCCCACATGTGGGAAGGGGAGCAGACTCATAATTCGGTGGTCACCATGGCAGAGCAGGTGGCTCCGGCCCTTTACGACATTGGTTATCATGAGACCGGAGAACGCCAGGTTCTCGCGAAGACACTGTGCGGAGAGCGCCTCGAGGAGCGCGGCCCGAAGCTCTGGCAGCTCCTGCATATCGGAGACCTCGACCTGCGCGAGGGAGACCATCTTCGTGCCCATCTGGTAGAGCTTCCGGTCGGTATCCACCACTTCGGCGGGAGTGCGCGCAGAGAGCCCCGGCGCGGCGCTCAGAAGCCGAGGCCCGAACTCGTCGATCTTCACGCCACAGAGTCCGGCGAGCCAGTCGCCCGCAACCCGGTCGCGCGGGGTCGCCGTGGGCGACCGGAAAACAAGCGTGTCGGAGAGAACTCCACTCAGCAGCAGGCCGGCGATGCCGCGCGGCGGTGAGAGCTCGGCGACCCGACACTTCTCCGCGACCAGCGTGGAGCTCGAGCCCACGGGATCGATCAGGAAAGGGATCGGGATCGCGGTCGCCGGGTTGCTGAGCCGGTGATGGTCCAGAACGGCCACGATCTCGGCTTCGTCAGCGCCGGGCACGGCCTGCGAGAGCTCATTATGGTCGACGAGAACCAGGCGCGCGCGAGGCGGATCGAGGATCCGGCCGCGCGTGGTGACTCCCACGTAGAGGCCTTCGTCGTCCACTACCAGAAAGTCGTCGCCCTCACTCCGGAGCAGTGCGTTGCGGTGATCGCTAATGCGGTCGCGCGCGGGAAACGCGGGCAGCGTCTCTGCGATCTCCTGGCACGATTTCGCGAAGACCTGCCGCCCGCCGATGGGGCGGGACCAGGCGCGCGTGAGCGCGAGCGGTGTCACGACGCCGGCGGGCTTGCGGTTGGTTCCGACCACGGGCACCACATTTGCGCCGCGGGCGAAGCGCGCCATCGCTTCCACGATCGGCGCGTGCGGCGCGACCGACTCCTGCGGGCGCGATGCGTGCCCGAAGGTGGGCGCAACGCTCGGCACCAGCCGCGGCGCTGCCTGGTCGAATGTGCGGAGGGCGAAGGACGCCTGCTCGCCAACCTGCCCGGCGCGTGCTGCAACGATATTCTCGCCGCCTGTCTCCGTCAGGAACCAGGCGTATCCAAGTGCTGCGGCGATGGCATCGGTGTCCGGTCGCTGGTGACCAAGCACATAGGTCTGGCCGGGGTCCCAGAAATCGAATCGCTCTTTCGCCATTGCACTCCTTAACTCTGCGCGTCCTTCAAGGGGCGTGGCCCGCTCGGGCCACTCTATTCTACCTTGAATCGGAATAAGGCCGGACGGATCGACCGATCCGTCCGGCCCTGAGATCGGCGCTCGAACCTACGGCGTTGTAGGGTTGCGCCTATCCCTCCCTATGCCCCGCACATACGGGGGTGATTCGGATACCTACGGCGTTGTAGGGTTGCGCCGCCAGTCGTTATCGTTGTAGGAGCGCCACGTGGCCTCTGGCCGCCGCCACTTGGAGTGTCCGTCGGCATAGGCCACGTTGCCTCCGCCCTGATGGCGTGCGATGAAAGCGGCCTGTGTGGTCGCCGCGAAGGCGAACGGGATCGGGTAGAGCCCGCCTCGTGACGAGGTGCCGTCCTGGCGGGCCGCGTCGGCGCAGAGAATGAAGCCCGAAGGCCCGCTGATCGAAGCGAGCGGCGTTGCCTGGTTGAAGCCGAAGTCGCGCAGGTCGATGGTGGCCCCAGAAGCGTTCGCGTAGTCCGCCGCGTGATTATTGGCGGCCGGGGTGATGAACGCCTCGTTGAGGTGGCAGCCGTAGTCGGTCGGGTACCAGTTGCTGACGCCGATCGCCGTCCATGGCAGAGCTGACGGGCACTTGAAGACCTGATCGGACTTGAGATAAGGCTGCAGGATTATCCGGTAGCTGTAGGGCGCACGGCCAGTGGCCGTATCGGGCGCCGAAGCCGGCGCTTGCCGCTCCGTTACCGTGGCGGGGAAGCCCTCATCGTAGTCCTGGCTGTACATGGCGAAGGCCAGGCTGATCTGCTTTGTATTGGAGAGGCACGAGGCGGCTCGCGCCTTCTCGCGTGCCTGGGCGAATACGGGAAAGAGAATGGCTGCGAGAATGGCGATGATCGCAATTACTACCAGCAGTTCAATGAGCGTAAAACCACGTCGATTCTTCATAGAGTCCTCTGGTCCTTCCAATGTGGATGCGCTGACGGGTGACTTTGAAAAGCGCCGATTCAAGCATTTCTGTGAATTGGTGATATAGTCGATCGGACTAATAGGATAATGATGACACAGATAGGTCGGACTGTCAATAGCGCGGCCGCAATTCGTTGAGCAAGAGGGAGAATCCGGTCCCCGTACGCCTGCCGGTCTCCGATGCCCGGGGAGGGGGAGTGCGAAAACAACGACCGCCAGGAATCCGCAATGCTCGCCTGCAGAAGGGGAGCGGCACACAGATGGCGAATGCAGACGGCAGCACATCACGGCCTTATTCCGGCGGCGCGCGAATCGGCCGGCAGGAACGACTGTCGTCTGGAATTCGCAGCCTCCTCCCGGCCGCTGGAGCGGCGTTCTCATTGGACCAGCAAGGAGAAGCACGTGGACAGCTCACTTCATGACGCCATTGTTGAGGGCAGCGAGGACACCATTCGCCGTCTTGTTGAACTGGGAGCAGACCTGGAAGGGCTGGACGCGGAAGGCCGAACTCCTTTGATGGCCGCCGTCAAAGCAGGGCACCCTCCCATCGTGCGTCTGCTCCTGGAGGCAGGCGTGCAAATCAATGCGCAGGGCCTGCGCGGACGCACCGCGCTCTTCGGCGCTTCCCGCCAGGGCAGCGTGGAGCTTGCCCGCCTGCTTCTTGTGAACGGAGCGGACGTGAATGTCGTTGGAGAGAGGGGAATGACCGCGCTCGTGGGAGCGGCGGTCGCCGGCAGCGAGGATGTCATTCGCCTGCTGCTCGCGGCGGGCGCAAAGCCGGATATCGACTGCCAGGAAGGGCTGTCCGCGCTTCAGATGGCGGTCTCCACGAACCGGATCAACGCCGTCCGCCTTCTTCTGGCAGCTGGGGCCGATCCGGGCGCCGCTGATCCCCATGGAACAACCGCGCTCACTTCTGCCGCCATGATGGGACACTTGGACATGGTCAGGATCCTGCTCGATGCGGGCGCCGATCCCGACGCGGGCATGGGATCGGGATTTTCTGCGCTGGACTTTGCTGTCGCACGCGAGAACAGTGAGCTCGTTCAACTTCTGCTGGAACGCGGCGCAGGCCAGCCGAAGCTTCCGCACGGCGCCAATCGGCCGATGCTCATGGCAAACGACAAGCCTGAGATACTGGATCTGCTCCGAACCGCGGACGGCACCGACATTCACGAAGTCGCTAAGAATGGCGACCTCG
>JBBRJW010000444.1:0-3867 GCA_038218705.1 Chthonomonadales bacterium
CATGAGTCGCTCAAGCGCCTGCGTGATAATCGCCTCACTCTCGGGCTCCACGCTGGAAGTGGGCTCATCAAGGATGAGAACGTCCGGGTCGACGAGGAACGCCCGTGCGATGGAGAGCCGTTGCCGCTGCCCTCCCGAAAGCTTGACCCCCCGTTCGCCAATCTCTGTGTCGAGTCCGTCCGGCAGATCAGCAATGAAATCGTAGGCGTTGGCGGCGTGCGCAGCCGCGTCAATCTCGGCGCGGTCGGCGTCTGGCCGGCCATAGCGAATGTTCTCGAGTATCGTCCCATTGAAAAGGAAGGTATCCTGCAGGACGATCGCCATATGAGCCCGCAGGCTCTCCTGGGTCACTTCTCGGATATTCTGGCCGTGGATGCGGATCTCGCCGGCGAGCGGATCCCAGAACCGGGGCAGCAGACTCATCGCCGTCGTCTTGCCGGAGCCCGAGGGACCCACAAGCGCGACCATCTGCCCCGGCTCTGCCGTGAACGTGATATCGGTAAGGGTGGGGCGCTCTCCATAGGCGAAACTCACGTGGTCAAATTCAATTCGGCAGTCGCCCCGAGTGATCTTAAGGGGAATCGCGCCGGCCGCGTCCACAATGCTCTCTTCAACATCGAGCAGTTCGAAGACGCGGGCCCCTGCCGCATTGGCGCGCTGCAGCAGCTCGTTGACGGAGGCGAGACTGCTGATGGGCGCGAAGAGCTGCCACCAGTATCCGCGGTAAGCGACGAGCCCGCCCACCGTGAACTGGCCGTGCAGTACGAGCCAGGCGCCATACCCAACCGACAGGATGTTGCTGAAAAAACCGACGTATCGAACGGCCGGGAAGAAGGCGTTGCGCGCGGCAATGGCCTTGAAGTTGGTCTGGAGATAGCGTTCTGCCGTATCGCGGAACCGGGCCAACTCGGCGCGCTCCTTCGCGAAGGCCTTGATGAGCGCAATGCCTGTCAGGTTCTCCTGCAGGCGGGCGTTCACTTCGCCCAGGCGGTCGCGGCTCTGGCGATAGAGCGCCTTCACGCGAACGTTGAAGAGTCGCGTCAGGATGAATACGACTACAATCGGAGCCAGGGTAACGAGGCCGAGCTGCCAGTTGAGCCGAATGAGAATACCGGCCACCACGAGGAAGCTAAGCCCGTTTCCGATCACCGAATCGATCGACTGGAAGACCACCTCCTGCAGCACGTCGACATCGCCCATGGTCCGCGCCACTAGGTCGCCTGTCCGATTTTCCTGGAGGTAGGCCAGCGATTGCCGCTGCACTTTGGCATAGACTGCGCATCGAAGGTCGCGGACAAAGCGCTGCCCGACGCGCTCCAGAATGACGCTCTTCAGGGCGTCAAGCAGAGTCGAGATACCCTGAATTAGGCCCATCAGAATCAGGAGCGGCAGCAGGAAGTGGCCATGCCGATGCCCGATCACATCGTCAACGATCTGTTTCCAGATCAGTGGATGCGCTGCGCCGAGCGGCGTTGAGACGAGCAGCAGGATGATACCGAGCGTAATTCGGCCCCGATAGGGGCGAATAAACGGTGCAAGCCTTCGGAGCAACTGCCCTATCGGCGGGCGCGGTCCCGAGTTTACCGGTGGATGGTACACGCCTGTGGCGCTCTGGAGCGATGTTCTCACGCAATCTCTTCTCTCAACAAGAGTCTCTGCTCACATAATACCGTGAGGCGGGCAGACTGCTATGTCCGGGAAGTACATTCGTCCTGGCGGAGCTCGAGTCCGCCAGGATGACCCGTGAGATGTGAGGAGCTCGCAGGCCGCTAGAAGAGCGTCACGTTGTCGTCGTCGGTGGGTGCGTAGGTAACCACCTTGAGCGGTGGCGGCATGCCAACTGCGCGCGTCGCCAAGACCCGCGTGCGGGGCGGATTGGGTGGATCTGGCTCTCCCGCCATCCGCCGGAGCTGTGGAGCCCCGTCTACAGAATCGCTATCGAGCTCATCGCGGAGGGCGAACAGGGGGTCCGCGGCGTGCTCCAATCGCTGCCGGAGCATATCATGGAATTGAAACGCCATTACGATCTGCGTGTAGTTTGTTGCGATCGATTCCCCTCGTCCGGTAAGGGCGGAAAGAACCATCTGAGTTTTGATGTCTGCGTTCTGAAGCAACCCCAGGAGATGGTTCACTTCCAGTTGGGCTTCGCAGCTCGATTCCAGGCTCGTCTCGGCTGTCTGCGCCAACTGCAGATAGATAGATTCGGAACCGGTCATGGCGCGCTCGGAGAGGGCCCTCATCCGCTCCGCAGTGTCGCGGCTTCGCTCTGAGAGCTTCCTGATTTCCGCGGCTACCACTCCAAAAGCCCTCCCTCCCTCGCCGGCTCTTGCGGCCTCGATCGAAGCATTGAGAGCAATGAGCGCGGTCCGTTCGGCGACATCCTCAATGGCATCGAGCAGGTCGGTGAGGTCGGCGGAGACCTGAACAAGGTTCTGGAGCTCGCGGGATAGAGTGGCGATCTTGCGGGCCGAGAGGAGCATCCCCTCAATGAACAGTCCCATGACGCCAGTGGCCTTCGATGCGATATTCGAGACGCCATGGTCGGCGGTGCCTCCCACTGCCTCCCGAGCAATGTCCGTAGCCGATCGGGCGTCCTCTGCGATCCGTGAAAAAGCCTCCTGGGCAGCCTCTACTGCCTGCCCGGTCTCCGCTAGCGCCACCATAATCTGGCCTGCCAGGTCGTCCGACATCGAGGCGAGTCGGGCGTGAAGACCCAGACGCTCATGACGCATCCTCTCCGCTTCGCGAAGCGCCTCGCGCTCGGCTGCGATCTTCTCGTCGGCCTCTCCCAGACGGCCGAGCAGCTCCTGCTCCCGTTTCAACGCTGCGCGCCCGCACTCCTCCGCCTCCTGACGCAGAGAACGCTCGCTCTCCAGTCTTGCACGGCCATCCTCGAGGAGCCTGCTCAACTCTCCGGCGGCGGTCTCGGCCGCGACGGCACGCTCGGAATCGCTCTGCCTCGTGATGTCCTGCAGGACGAGGCGCGGGACCTGAGTCGCTCGGCCTCTCTGGAAAGCATAGCGGGCAGACGTGATGGCTGCCAGTGCCGCGATAGCGGTGGTTATCGCTCCTGGCACAAGCGCTGCATAGGAAATACTCATAGTGGCTCCCCGCCCCATCCTCTCCCGACAACCCGTGGAGGATCGCCGGTCAATGCGTAACGGCTACCATTATCGGCGAACGCGCCGGTAACTTGACGGTGTTCGATATTCGAGTGTGCGGTCTCAGGGAGGCTGATGATCGTGCCGAAGATGATTCTGCCTTCATGGAGGCAATCCGTGTGTTGGAGGAGATTCTTGGAGGGTACAAGGGAGATTTGGGCCAGGACATCGCCAATACCCTCCACGTTGACGCTTTCGCTAAAGCGTCTCGCCGCTCAAAACGGCGTGGAGATCGTCTGCGTAGTTCTGGCAGTTATCGTCTTTTCATTCCGCCATTCCCAATTGATCGGCTCAGAGTCGACCGCGAACCTGCTCGAGCCGCTGCTGATGGCGGTCCTGGTGGCTCGGCTCCTCGGGTTGGCGGCGCAGGCCGCCAGGGAGCGCAGGCGCGCAGAGAAGGCCGAGTGGGAGCGCGCTGCCGCCGAGGCGGGTTACTCAGCGTTGCTCCTGAATCCGGCGTTCGCGATCGCACTGGTCGACCGAAAGTCGATCGTCCGCTGCGCAAATGGGGCGCTCTCCGCGATACTCGGGTACCAGCCCGACGAGATTCGCGACCGCCATCAGACCGACTTCATGTTTCCGGAGGACGCTCGTAAGTTTCGTATACATCCTGACCGGTGGCAGACGGGATTGATGGAGCAGAATGAGTTCAGATACCGCCATAGTATCGGAAGCGAGGTGTGGCTGCATATGGTGACCAGCCCGA
>JBBRJW010000445.1:0-3853 GCA_038218705.1 Chthonomonadales bacterium
TATGCGGACTCTGCCCGGGCGCGCGGATGACTTCATTTTACCCCGCCGGGTCCGCCCGCCGGCCCTTCGATATCACTGGGACATGTGAGGCAGAGCGAACAGGAGTGAGGTGGCGCGCGAGAATCTACGGACTCTGGTTACGACGCGAAGAACGAACGTTAAGGTTTGGCCTTATCCGGGAGCCATCGCGTCATCACGATATGGTTGTGGCCCGCATCCTCGGTGAAGAGGATATACTCGCCATTCTTGCGCTTGTAGGCTGTCATTCCGTGGGTGATGTCAACCTGACCGCCACCTCCGCTAAACCCATGCAGCGTGGGTCTGATCGTACCCACGTAAGCTCCCGAGTCCTTATCATGGACACGGATGTAACCATAGCCGTATTGGATGAAGACATATTGGCCGACCTGGCGAACCGAAAGCCCGCGTCCCGCGCCATAGCTGGTCTCGGGCGTATAGCCCTTGTCTTCGTAGGGAATCGTTACATCCCAGGCCTTCGTTCGGGCGCCGGTCCAGTGATCGTATCGGCACAGTCGAACAACAGCGTCTTCAACCGATCCGGCCGACTGACCACCGATATACATGATGTTATGGGCGTTGTCATACACCATCTTGCGAATGCTGCCGAACTCCGGCGGTCCATTCCAGGTCGTTGAAGACGCCGCGGTATAGATTGGATTTCCCGCGTGATCCAGGCCCTGACAGGGATAGAAGGTGATTTTCGCAGGTCCCTGCGCGTCACCGATGCGACAAATGCCGCCATCCGCCGTTATGTCGAAGTACTGATAGTAGCCGGGCGCGCCCAGAGCCACTTCCCCGGCATCAAAACGGCCGTTGCCGTTGGCATCGCGCGAGATTCTCTCCGGATTTGCGCCTGAGAACGCAACCGAGGGAATGGCGACCTCTCCATCCACAGCGGGGTGAAAGCGGTAGATGTTCAACGGATAGCCATTCTGATCCGATTGAGCGATAAAGAGCTTGCCGGAGACGCGGAACGCCGCTGCTCCTGCTCGGAAGCCGCCTTCAAATGTCACACGCGGATCGTCTGGAAACTTGAAGCGATTGACGGTGAAGCCCTGAAAGCTCCACTCTTTACCGTCCGATTTGCTGTAATCCAACTTGAAATGATGCTGGTGATCGTAGGCGTCTGTCTCCGACTCCGGGTCAATGGCGGCACACTCGACATAGTCGAACCCATGGATCTCCCAGAGCCGCTTGCCACTGCTTGTATAGGCCTCGATGGACTGGCCCCAAGCCTTTGCCCCGTACATCATACACACGTAGATGTTTCCCGCGCCATCCACGCCTAGCCCGCGGATCTGATGAAACTTGAGCGGAGCATGAAGGCCAGGCGTTCCAGAGAAGATGCCTCCCTTCGCCCCGAAGGTCTTTACGAGAGCGGGATTGCCGCTCAGATTGCCGTAGATGCGGATCTGGCTCGCCTCGTCCAGGCCGCCAACCAGGAGCTGATTCGCGCTGTTGACAGTAATCGCCAGTGGATTGATTGCGTCCGTGATTGAAGGACCGACGATGCCCTGACTGGAGAACGAAAGTATCTGCGTTCCGATAAGGTTGGTATTCGGGTCGCTGCCGAACTGGTACTGTATGACCCACACGCGGTTATCGTGATCTACCGCGATCTTGCCTGGCCTGGCGCAGGTCCACTGGCCTATCTGTGTCATTGTGCTGGTGGCATAAACCCGGATGAGATTCTTCGAGTAGTCACTGATATAGAGTTTGCCTTCTTTATAGGCCAGACCCGTAATACTGCTTCCAGCCAATACCGTCAGATTGGGAGCACTGCTGGATGCATAGCGATAACGCTGGACGCCATTGCCGCCACCCCAATAGACATTCGTTCCGTCGGTCGCCACCGCCTTCACCGGATCGCCAAATCCCGAATTGAAACCGCTGTAACGGCCGACGAAGGAACCATTCTTGACGGCCAGGCCGCTCCCGCCCGCCTCGGCATAGCCAGCGGTGAAGACCGTACCGCTGCTGTCTACGCAGAGGTCGCGCACTTCATCGGGGACCCATGCTTTCGCGCTGTGGTCCATAAAGCTGTTGCCGATCCATGAGAAGGTCAATGCTCCGGGCAATGTCTGTGCCTGGCTCACCGCAGATACGGAGGTGAGATGGAAAAGAAGCATAACACCAAGAAGCGTGGTCGGTGATACAGTGGCAGCCATGATATTCTTGAAGCTCATCGATTCTATGCTTTCCAGCCTTCTTCGTAGGGACCGTCAGTCCGATAGCAAAGCTTACGCCTCAGCAGCCAGCTTGTCGTGTATTTCCGCTCTGCGCGCCGGTTGAAGTGGATTGGCCTCCGTATTCGAGGCGGAGCCCGTAAACGATGTCAGATTACGGCTGCTTCTCGGTGATGTCGTTTGGAAGGTTATCCTCAGATGAAGCGCATCCCACGCGCATCCTGGAAGTTCACCGGGGCGCGGTACCTGCCGCCAATACCGGCAATGCTGCTTGCTGGAGACTACGGACGCTGCTTGATTGTACCGTCCGCCGCAACGAACCGATTGAGTTCGATTTCGGCAATCTCCTCTGCGCTTCCAAGGTCGTCCGCCAACGTCAGCAGAGGGTCATGGTCATCGTCCGTTTCGTAGGTTATGCCCCATTCGTAGTCTCGATCCGAGCTCAGGCTCGGTGTAGATGCGGGAAGGTATTGACCATTGGGGGCATACACCAGGTACCCGACGGAGTAGTGGCCGTCGGGATACTGCACGATCCGGGCCATGGCCACGTGGGTGGCATGCTCGATCTCTTTGACCAGATGGGGCGTTACAGGCGGCTGATAGGGTCGCCGTTCGAACTGCGCATCCAGGCTGCCATTCTCGATCTGCGGCAGAAGCGGCTGGAATAGCTGCTTTGCCTCCTGGCTGGAGGTAGCGAGCATCGGGTTGAGCGGCCATAACTCAAACCACCCTTCGGAATTCTTGCGCCAGGCACTGAAGAAGCTTGCCTGAGCTTCCCCCGTGCCCTCGTACCGTAGAAAATGTCCCTGAAAAGGCGCTTTGCGGACATCTGTGCCGCGAAATATCGCTGCGACCCGCCCGCCTTCTCCGGGAAGGAAGGTCCATCCGCCCGTGTCCTGGGGTGCTTCGTGCCAATATGCCATTTGGATTCTCCGAAAGCAGAGGATTGAACGTGTGGTCGACGTCCCTCGATATCAATGGTGTCGGGCCTACACTTGAAAGTACAAGTCCAGAGATTGCGGCGAGGCTCCGCTCCAAGCGTCAGGTTGAAGGCAGGGCCAGCATCTGTCTTCCGACCCGAAGCTCGACGGTCCTGACCAGATGGCCGACAGTTAGCGGAGGCAGGGCACTAAGGTCGTCTCCGTGTAAATCGATATAAGAAACGCGCGCCGGCCGGCCGGGCGAGGAAAGGAGGAAGCCGCAGCCATCGGGGCGAACAGAGGGCGTACCCCAAAAGGAGAACCGCCTGTGCCCGGAGCCCGCGAGCAGATCGACGACGCTACCGCCCGTACGCCGGAAGCCTCACCTGCGCAGCAGCCGGCTGCTCGCATGGTGTCCTGGCGGGCACTGGCCATCGCGCTGCTGCTGATGCCATTCAACAGCTACTGGGTCGTAATTATGGAGGTAACCCGCTACGCAGGTCACCCGACGACCATCTCCCTCTTCTTCAACGTAGTCTTCGTGCTGACCGTTCTAATCGCGCTCAACGGTGTGGCGCGTCGGATCAACCCGCGTCTTGCCCTGGAGCCCGGCGAGCTTCTGTGCGTCTACGTCCTCCTCGCAATCTCCACCGCCGTCTCCGGGCACGACATGATAGAGGTCCTGACGCCGATCCTGGCGCACTTGAGCCGCTTTGCGACGCCGGA
>JBBRJW010000446.1:0-3853 GCA_038218705.1 Chthonomonadales bacterium
GTACCATAGGACACGGACCTTGAAAAAGAGAACGTCGAAAAAGGCGAGCAACGATCCAGCCGAACCGCGGGGAGGCGATCCGCAAAGGCCGGACGGAGTGCGGGTGCTCGTGGGGAGCCTGGGGGCCGGGAGCGAAGCTCCCTTTCGCAGGTGGCTCGAGGGGGTTCGCGACAGGCACGCGCGTGCACGAATACTGATGCGGCTCAAAAAGCTGGCCGCCGGCAACGCGGGTGATTGCAGCTCCAGCGGAGAAGGGGTCCATGAGCTCAGGCTAGACTACGGTCCCGGGTACCGGGTCTATTTCGCCAACCACGGGCAACTGGTTGTGATTCTCCTCGGGGGCGGGACCAAGCAGGGGCAGCAGCAGGATATCGACAGGGCACGCGCCCTCTGGCGAGAGATGAGGGCAGGCAAGTTCGATCTGGAAGCGCTTCCTCGCTGGGAGTGGCCCGACGATTAGCGGCGCTTGTGGGCGCCATGGAGTTTGAGATGCATTTCGAAGATATCAATGAAACGATCTATCGTGAGCTCCACGATTTCGAGTTTGCGCAGGCCTATCTCGAGGCCGCACTGGAAGAGGGCGTGGAAGAGTTTCTCGTTGCACTGCGTGAGACCATTCAAGCGCGCGGCGGAATGACTCGCTGCGCGGAGACAAGTGGCATCACGCGCGAGTCGCTCTACAAAATGCTCTCCGGCAAGGGGAACCCGGGTCTCCGCTCTGTTGCCGCCATTCTCGATGCCTGTGGCTTCGGTCTCAGTGTTCGTTCGCTCCTTCCGGCTGCCGAAACCGCATGCGATGCGCCCGCAGAAACGGTGGCGGGCGGCCTGGCGCTGCCGCCCATGCTCCGGGCGGAGCTGGTGGAGCTGGCGAAAGGTCAGGGTCTCTCGGCCGATGAGCTTTCCCGGATTCTGATCACTGCCGGCATCACGGCCATGCGATCCGGCGGCTCCTTCACGGCGGCGAGGCCTGAGCAGCCAGCGCAGCCACAGTGCGACGAGTGGCGGATGGAACCCATGGCGCAGATGGAGACGGGCATAATGCATTGCGAGCACATTTTTGCTCCGGAGCGGAATCCCGACCAGTGGAAAGAAGAAGCGGTGAGCTCATAATGCCGAAAGCACCCAAACAACGGATTGCGGTGGAGGACTACAACCGAATCCAGTCGGGCATTGAGATCGTCCGAATCGAAGTGGATAACTATTCGGGCAAGGTAATTGATCGTGAGCGAATCAGCACCCGAAACGAAGGCCGAGTGGTGAAGCTCGAGGAGAAGGCACGCTTCAAGCCTGAAGGAGAGCATTCCGTTGCGATAAATCACTGCTACAGCGTAACGGTGTCGGACCAGGGCGGGGAGCAGCCGGCGAAGCTCATGACTCTCAACGTCGAGTTCCGGCTGCTCTGCCAGTGCAGGGAGCCCTTCACGCAGGAGTTCTTCGACCAGTACCGGCAACTCTCCCTCCGCCTCCAGACCGGCCCCTTCGCGCGCGCCTGGATTCATGACCATTGTCTCCGAATGGGCATCACGCCGCTGATCATGCCACTCGTCCGCACGAGTTCGTAAGAGCGTCGGTAAGCACCGCGCTTGCCGCGAGCCGAAATCCCGGCGACGCCTCAGCGGCTGTCGCACACTCTCCACTGCCGGCCGTCCGGGCCGGGGATCTGGACCTACGCATATGAACCCGTTTCAAATCCTCGATTCCGTGCAGGCCGACTACCGCTCCTACGTCGAGAGTTTCCAGCTTTTCGCCAGCCCCGACATCCCGAACATGCTAAAGAAAGCCATCGAGCAGAACAAGCTGCTGTGGCAGGAGCCCTTTGTGCAGGTTGCCCGCCGCTTCAAGAAGGGAGCGCCCCTCGAGCAGCTGATTCCGGAGATGCTCCACCGCGATTGCGCGAAGATCTTCTATCGCGACGAGAACGACCGCACTTCGCGCCCCATCGATCTGCACGCGCACCAGCTCCTCTCCCTTCAGGCCGCGAAGCAGGGCAAGAACTACCTGGTCTCCACGGGCACGTCCTCCGGCAAGAGCAACTGCTTCTATATCCCGATCGTGGACTACTGCCTCCGAACCAGAGGAACGCCGGGGATCAAGGCGATCATTGTCTATCCCATGAACGCGCTCGCCAACTCCCAATATTGGAACATGGCGCGCCGGCTGCACGGCTCGGGCATCACCATCGGGAAGTTCACCGGGCAGACCGAGCGATCGGACGACGCGGCGCTCGAAGCCTATCGGCGCATCAACGGGCAACAGAAGCCCTTCGACAGCGAGGTACTCTCGCGTGAGAAGATGTTCAATTCGCCGCCGGACATTCTCGTCACCAACTACAAGATGCTGGAGTACATGCTGGTGCGGCCCCAGGATCGGCGCATGCTCAACCCGGAACTTGCGGGCGCGCTGCAGTGGATCGTTCTCGACGAAGCGCATACCTATGAGGGGCGGCGCGGCGCGGATGTGGCGATGCTGGTGCGGCGAGTAAAGCGCCGCATGCGTGGGAGGGGCCGAATCCGTTGCGTGGCCACCTCTGCCACGCTCGTGAAGAACGACGACTCCGAGGTGGCTCAGCAGCAGGTCGAGGCATTCTTTCATCAGCTCTTCGGCGAGAAGCTGGGAGCAACTATCACGGAGCAGGAAGAGCCCCTCCCGGGGAGCGAGTACCCGCTCCCACCCACGCCGCCGGCCGGCGAGGGGAGCCCGCTGAAGGGACCGGCGCCCAATGTCTGGAAGCTGGCGGAGTGGCTGTTCAGTAAGCCCCTCGGCGCCCACGAGCGCACTCCCCAGTCCCTCGCGATGCTGCTGGAGCGCTCCGAAGGCTACCACTTTCTGCTCGCCGCTCTCCAGGAGCGGCCCAGGCAGATCACGGAGCTGGTCGGTCTCCTGCGGGAGCAGCGCCCCGATCTCGACGATTCGAGCGCCCGCTTCGCGCTGGAGGCGGTGCTCCGACTTGGGCTAGAGGAACTAGACCAGAGGCGGCAGATTATCCCCATCAAGCTCCACGGCTTCTTCCAGAGTGGCGCAAAGATCTACCGATGTTATCGCTGCGAGCACCTCTCGCTACAGGGCGAGCAGAGCTGCCCGGAGTGCGCGAAGGAGGGCCACCACTCTCTGCTGCTGCCACTCCACTTCTGCCGCTGCTGCGGCGCGGAACTCGCCGGGATCACCTGGGATGATGAGCGCTGCGCCGCCCCCTGGGACATGGATACCGAAGCCACCCCCGAAACGGTTGGCTACTTCTACCGGCTGCCGGGCGAGGCGGCCTGGGCAAACCTGATGGGTCAGATTCCCGAGAGCTGGCTCAAAAAAGACGGATCGCCGACCAAAATCAAGGTACCCTTCGTTCCGGTTCGAGCCACGCTCGACACGGGTACGAATCGCCTCAGCCTGGACCCGGAGGCCCCGGGCGAAGGCAGAGTGGCGGGCGCGCTCGCCTTCTACCCCCTCAAGGTCTGCCCCGCATGCGGAGTGCAGCGCGACGGCAACACGCAAGAAGGCAACAAGGTAGCGTTCGTCACCAAGGTAGGTCGCGCCACCGCCGTCAATATCCTCACCCTCGCCATGCTCGCCGCGAAGCCCGACCCGCACAAATCGAAGTCCCTGGTCTTCTGCGATGCCCGCCAGGAGGCGGCGCTGCAGGCCGGCAACACCGACGACTGGTTCGCCCACGTGCTCTTTAGGACCCTGTTGCATGGCGCTCTGGGCGAAATATCGCAGGATGTCGGCAGCCTTGCGAAAGTGCTGTTTGAGCAGATGGCGGACCGGGATCTCTTCGCGCGCTACCTGCCGGGCGTCGATATCGGCCCTCGGCACACGCGCAACGTTCTGCAGGGCTACCTGAAGTACTGCATTCTGG
>JBBRJW010000447.1:0-3849 GCA_038218705.1 Chthonomonadales bacterium
GAGTGTAGAGGGGGCCTGGAGCTGTGTCAGCGTGCGATCCGGCTCACGGCTCCGCTGTATGGCGAAACCAACGAGCTGCCCGGAGCGATTCAGAGCGCCTACAACCTCAATCACGCCGAACTCGCCACGTACTCGGCGGATCGCGATTGAGCCGATGCGGGTAGTGCCGGAATAGATGCGCCGATCAATAATAGCCGCCTCATCCGCGCCGGGCGATCGCCCGAGCAGTCGAGCAAGCAGAGCGCGCCGCGCGCCGAGAGGAACGGTGATCTCGCGCCAGCCGGAAGCGTTCGGGAAGAAGCGGTTCAGATCCCGAGCCGGATTGCGCCATGGGCAGAGACCCGCCTGGGTAGATTCGGCCGCGATGAGCGTATGCGCCTTCGCATGTGCGTACTCAACGCCGTCGGCCTCGCCATGCGATGCAATCCGCCCGATGGTTAGGGCGGAGACCGTCAGGAGCGTTAGGCCCGCGACCAATGACGCACGTTTCAATACGATAATCCGGTTGCGGCAATCGAGCCCTGCTCCCCATGGACGGGGGATCCCATTACCGTAACGAGTGTATGGAGCGGCACTTCTGTTACCACAAACCCGGCACTCCGCGTATCTACCCGCACGGTGCCAGTCTGATCGTGAAGCATGAACCAGCAGCCCGCGATGGGGCACTTCTCAACCATTTCGCCCTTGAGAACTACAAGCGAGGGCGAGTGGCCCACGAGGATCTGGCGCGCCGTTGAGGAGGGCGGGGAGGCCGGTGCTCGCCCGAGCACATGCACGGGCCGCGGGCCGCAACCCGCGAGGGCACAAACAATAGCGATGGTCGGGCAAATCGATCTACTCGTCACGGAAGTCCCCTGTGCGACTGAAAGCGCACGTATACTGCCCTGAAAGTCTGTTTCTGGTTATATTGCTCTTGAATCCGCAAACGACCCAGACAGTACTTTAGTACTGAGAGGGGGCCTGCGGTCCTGGATTGCTCAGTATGAGCAGTCTTGCTTAAAACCGGCTTAAGCAAGAATTAAGATTGATTAATCTTCAGCGGGGACGGCTGCACGCCCGTCTGCTACCGCTTCGGCAGGGACTGGCGCAGGGGTCGGGGAGGTCTCAAGCGGCGGAAGCTCAGAGAGGTCGCTGATCGCGAAGTAGTGGAGGAAGTCCTGAGTGGTCGTATAGAGGGCAGGGCGGCCCGGGGTAGGCCGGCGGCCGGCTTCTACAATGAGGCGGCGCTCCAGCAGGGTCTTGATTACCCCGCTGGCGGAGGTCCCGCGAACGGCATCGATCTCCGGGATCGTGATGGGCTGGCGGTAGGCGATGATGGCGAGGGTCTCGAGCGCCGGGCGGGAGAGACGCGATGCGGCCTTCGCGCCGAGACGAGCGATCACTTCTTCATGCTCCGGGCGAGTCGCGAGCTGCCAGCCATTCGCGATCCGGAGAAGCTGTATGCCTCCCTCTTGCTCGGCCAGTCGTTCCTGCAGCTCTCGCAATGCCGCCTCAACGATGTGCTCCTCGGCCAGAAGTGCGCGCGCGAGGTCGGCGGCCGGTACGGGCTCGCCTGAGACAAAGAGGAGGGCTTCCAGGGCTGCCTGCACTATCGGACTCCTGCGATTTCATCTCGCGAATATGCAAATACGAGGATCTCGTCGTGGATCTCAAGCTGGGTGGCGCGAGCCTTCCCGAGCTTCAGCAGCTCGAGCAGGGCGAGGAACGTGAGAACGATTTCATAACGGGCGCATGGAAGCTCAAAGAGGGAGCTAAAGGGCACTCCGCTCTCGCCTGCGCGCGCCAGCCGGCGAACCACTTCCATCATCTTCATGCGGAGGCTCAGCCGCTTGCGGGGCGTGACGGCTGTAACCGGGGCCTCGTCCACGCCCGCGTCGGAGAGCAGCCTGTGGAGCGCCTGGAAGAGCTGTGAAACCTCCACTTCGCCCTGCGCCAGAGGCAGCATGTAGTCCGACGCGACATCCATCGCTTCCCGGAAGAAGATGGCCCGCCGCTCGGCCTCCCACGTACGCAGTGTCTCCACCGGCGCCTGAAACTGCTGGTACTCGAGCAGGCGCGCGACTAGCTCGGCGCGGGGATCTTCGGCGTCGCCATCGGTCTCATCGAGCTGAGGCTGCGGCAGCAGCATTCGGGACTTGATCTCGATTAGAGTGGCGGCGATTAAGACGTATTCGCCGGCGACCCCGAGATCCAGGTCCTCCATGCGTTCGAGTGCCGCCAGGTACTGTTCGGTGATCTCGGCGATAGGGATATTGTATATCTCGACGCGATTTGCGCGGATCAGCTGTAGAAGAAGCTCGAGGGGACCCTCAAACGCGGCCGTAACGAAGTGCGGAGCGACGCCCGGGGAGCCATCGTGCCTGGATACTGGACGGTGCAGGGAGAGGGTACTGCCGGGGGCTTCCGGAGGCTTCGAGGTCAAGGAAGCAGGTCCGGCCTTGAGGGAGGTAGTCATAGGCCTATGATACTCTCGCCTATGCCATCACGTCAACGGGCGGCCTCCCGCCTGGCACCTGGTTTCGCAGATCGCCGGAGCGTCGAAAAAAGTTGTGAGGGCGAGCGGGGAACTGTGGAACAACCTGTGTGAGCCCGGGCTTGCACCGTTATCGCGCTGGCCAGGCTGGCGGCAGGATGCCGCACTACCGGGATTTTCACGGAGGAAACGAAACACCATGGCATTGCAAATCAACACCAACGTAACGGCGATGAACGCTCTGCGCAACCTGCAGAACACCTCGACCAAGGTCGCCACCAGCATGCAGCGCCTCTCGAGCGGCCTGCGCATCAACAGCGCCGCCGACGATCCGGCGGGTCTTATCATCTCTGAGAGCCTTCGCTCCCAGATCGATGGCCTCAACCAGGCCATCAGCAACTCACAGCAGGCGGGCAACGTGGTGAAGACGGCAGAAGGCGGTCTGACGGAAGTCAACAGCCTGCTGCGTAACATTCGCCAGGTCGCGGTGCATGCCGCTAACACCGGCGTCAATGACATCGTCGCAGTGCAGGCCGATCAGACCCAGATCAGCTCCGCGATCGCCTCCATTCAACGCATCGCCCAGCAGACCCAGTATGGCACCAAGAAGCTGCTCGATGGCACGTCCGGTGTCTCCGCAGCCGTGGTCGACACCACCAGCGTTGCCGGTATGTTCATCGGCGGCACATTTGCGAACAGCTCCACCCAGAACGGCACCGTCAACGTTGCGGTCAACAATGCGGCTACCCGCGCCACGGCGTCGAATTCTGCCGGAGCGACCTACGCCAGCATTAACGCCTCCATCTCCAGCGTCAACGGCACCACGACCGGCGCCGGCGGCACCGTCGTCCTCAACGGCCAGTCGATCAGCGTATCGGGCTCCGACACCGTTCAGACGCTTGTCAACAAGATCAACAATCTGGCGGGCAGCACGGGCGTTACCGCCGACTTCACCTTCGGCAACTCGTCCGGCTACATCGTACTGACCCAGCAGAACTATGGCGCGAACTACAAGATCAACGAGTCCGAGAGCGCTCCGCTTCTGGCGGGCACGGCCGGCACCCTGGTCTCAGGCTCCGACGCCACCGTTACGGTGTATGCTTCTGCTCTCGTGAATGGCGCGGCAACAACCGTTATCGCAACGTTCACCGGCGGACGCTCTTCGAGCGACAGTGGTCTCCGCGTGACGGATACCGCGGGCAACTCGATCCTCCTCACGGAGGCGGGCAATGGCAACGGCTCGACCCAGAAGACGGTTGGCACTGTGACGGCTGGAAACGTTCAATTCCAGATTGGCTCCAACGCGGGGCAGACGGTCCAGACGAGCCTCGGCAACATCCAGACCACCCAGCTCGGAAACACGACGGTCTCCGGCA
>JBBRJW010000448.1:0-3839 GCA_038218705.1 Chthonomonadales bacterium
GGCGGCGGATCGACAGCCAGTATGTCACTCACAGCGGGGGTCTCCTCGGGGGTGTGTCGCGGGCTCAATATCGCTGATGTATCATACCACACCAGCGGGATGCGCCTGTTAGTCCACGTCCAGCGGGAACGTTATGATTACGCTGGCCCCATGGACGCTCCGGTTCTCAAAGGCGATCTCACCTCGAAGGTCCCAGCGAGCCATACTCTCCACCAATTCCAGACCCGTATGAGCCGAATCGGCGGCGGAAAAGCCTGCGGGGAAGCCCGGGCCGTCATCGAGAACCTCCAGCCGCGCCGTGCACCCATCAGCGCGAAGGCTCACCTCGATACTGGCGCCTCCGTGCTTCACGGCGTTTAAGATTAGCTCGTTCGCCAGGAGTGCTATTGTGGTGCCCTGGTGGGTACTAAGCCGCACGTCGTCGCACTGAAGAGGAATATGTCCGCGCCCGGTTGTGCTCTCGATCATAGGAATGAGCTTCGCCAGAATGGCAAGGGCAGAGACCCTCGAGGCATCCGGGCTCACTCGGGCGTCCTCCGTAAGGATGTCATGCACCGCAGCAAAGGTTCGAATCTGAGAACCGAGATGTTCCAGATCCTCGATAACCGCGCCGTCGTTCTGGTCCATTACCCGCATGTCGAGCAGCGCCGAGATAATCTGAAGGTTGTTCTTGATCCTGTGATGTGTCTCACGCATGGCCCTGAGCAGCCGCTCGTTCAGCGCCTCAACTTGTTCCCGGCGCGCCTCGAGCAGGTTCTCCGTCTCCTTGCGAAGGCTGATATCTTCGATTGCCGCAACCAGGTACCTCGGCTCACCACTCGCGGAGCGAAACAGTGAGAGTGTTGCCGAAACCCAAATGATCGCTCGGCTCCGGGTTCGGCAGCGCTTCTCCGTGCCGAAGGTCGGTATCTCTCCAGAAAGCACCTGTCGAATCCCTTCCAGGTTTCGGGAGAGATCCTCCTCCATCACTATGTCGTGAAAGCGGAGCGTGAGTAGCTCGCTCTCGGAGTAACCGAGCATATTGCACAGGTGCTGATTAACAAGCAGCCAATTGCCCTCGAGGCTGACATGGGCAAGGCCGATCGCCGCGTGGTCGAACGTGGCACGAAAACGTGTCTCCGCTTCGTGCCGCTCGTCCTCAGATCGGCGATGGGCACGCCTCGTCTCAGCCTCCTGCAGCTCGCGTGCAAGCGCCGGCGCAAGGCGCGCCAGGTTGTCCTTCATCACGTAGTCATTTGCGCCCGCTCGCATCGCGGCGACTGCCATCTCCTCCGTGATTGCGCCGGAAACGATGATACAGGGAATGTCAGAGGTACCGCGGCTCAGGATGCCGAGCACATCGAGCGCATTAAAGGAGGGGAGCGAATAGTCCGAAATCACGCAATCCCATTTCCCGGAGTTCAACGCCGCCTCGAGGGAGGGTCCATTCTCGACACGTACGCTTTCGGGGTCGTATCCCGCCTTGCGAAGCGTACGGAGAAGGAGCAGGGTGTCGTCGTCGCTGTCCTCGACGATCAGCAATCGTAACGGAAGACTCATCCGCGCGATCCCCTGCCACATCCGGGCGGCGGATGATTGAGAACGAGCCAATACAGCCCTACCTGACGGGTGGCTTCGATAAATTTCTCAAACTCAACGGGTTTGCGAATGTAGCTGTTAGCTCCCAGCCGATACCCTTCCACCATGTCGCACTCCTCATCAGAAGACGTGAGGATCACCACAGGAAGCAGGCGGGTGATCTCTGATTCGCGGACACGGCGCAGCACTTCGAGGCCCCCTAACTTGGGAAGTTGAAGGTCGAGCAGCACCACCTGCGGTAAGACACTTATGTCCCTTCCCAGATAAGCTCCGGTTCCGAAGAGGAAGTCCAGAGCCTCAGCGCCATCACGAACGATCTGCAGACCATTCGCAATTCCGTTCTTCTTAAGGGCACGTACAGTCAACATCTCGTGGTCGGGATTGTCCTCAACCAGTAGAATCATGGGAACCTCTGCCGCATTCGTCATTGGTCAACTCTCCGTACTCACCAGCTCGGGTTCGGATGCTATGCGCACGACGGATCGGCATCCCCGGCCCATGCGCGAGTGCCATCGGCTCCCGCGCGTCCAAGTGTAAAGTAAAACGCAGCCCCTTCGCCCACGGCGCCCTCCGCCCAGGCATGACCGCCGTGCCGTCGAACGATTCTCTGAACGGTCGCGAGACCAATGCCGAGTCCATCGAACTCTCCGATACTGTGAAGCCGCTGGAATGCATCGAAGAGCTTGTCGTAATACGCCATGTCAAAACCTACGCCGTTATCCTTGACAAAGTATGTCATCATGTCAGGCTCACCAGACCAGCCGAAGGTGATGCGCGGGGAGGGCGACTTAGAGGTGTATTTCCACGCATTGCCCAGCAGGTTCCCCAAAACGGCGCGCAGCAGGCGCGCGTCGCCATTGGCGCGCACTCCGGGTGCGATTTCGACTACAACTTCCCGCTCGGGATCGCGCGAGCGCAGGTCCGCGACGACCTCCTCGGCTACTCCGGAGAGATCGACAGATTCGATCTGCATCGTGCGCCGAGCGAGCCTCGAGAGGTCCAGCATGGCGTCGATGAGCGCTGCCATCTGGTGCGTATTGGCCCGGATCCGGTCGATGTACATGCGACCATCCGGGCCGATCTCGCTGTAATAGTCCTCCACAAGCGCCTGCCCCATTCCGTCGATCGACCGGAGCGGCGCGCGCAGATCATGCGAGACGGAGTAGCTGAATGTCTCCAGTTCGTGATTACTCATGCGTAGCTGCGCGGTACGGTCCGCAACCCGCCTCTCGAGCTCACTATTCAGCTTATGAACCTCTTCGGTCCGCTGGCGGACCGCCTCGGCCTGACTCTGCACGGACTCGAGGGCGCTATGGTAGCTCGCTGCAAGGCCGCTCAATTGACGTACGATCAGCGTTCCGAGAAGCGCGCCGAGCAGAGTCAGCGAAATCACCACCGTCGCGCGGGTAACATCAGCGGCCCGTCTCGCGGCCTGAGATCGCGAATTGCGGAGCGACTCCTCTGTAGCCACAAAGCGGTCGCATCCGGCCCGGAATTCGGCCAGGAGAGCCGCATCCTCGCGACGCCGGGCGATTGCCCTCGGATCGACGCCCCGACCCAGCTCACCGACCTGCTTCACCCAGAGAGAAGTGAGATGCAGAACCTCGGAATGCAGTGTGATTGCCGCGTGCTCCTGCGACGGGTTGTCAGCGACCTGCCGTTCAAGCGACCGAAAGTCCGTTTCGAGGTCCCGGCGAATCTCCTGCCAGCGGACCCGGTACCACTCGTCGCCCGTGAGCAGAAAAGCCCGATGTAGCGAAGGCAGCTGCTCCATTTCCCGGTGGCAGCGATGCTCCTGCGCGATCACCTGATCGGTGTGATCCACCCAGGCCGCGGCGTTTAGCAGCGATGCGAGCTGCCAGAGGAATAGTCCCGCTAGAAGCGCGAGCGCCGCGGCCGGAATACCAACGGTCTGCAGCAGTATGGCGCGAAAGCGCTCGTGTGCAATCATGGGTAGAGTGAAACGCCTCTCAAGACCGTACTGCGCGGGGATCGCGCTCGGGGAGTCCTTCGCTCAAGTGGTCCGGGCCGTGTCACTGCCAACTGATACGCGGCACGGCAGCTCGTTTGTTCACGAAGTCTGGGTCCCACTCTATTGCAGCTGCACGCCAGTGATACGCGAGTAGGCTTCGCGGTACTTCTCCGCAGTTCGAGCCACGACATCGTCTGGCAGAATCGGGGCCGGAGGCGCCTTCGCCCATCCGGACGCCTCCAGCCAGTCTCGCACAAACTGTTTGTCGAATGAGGGCTGACTGTGCCCT
>JBBRJW010000449.1:0-3835 GCA_038218705.1 Chthonomonadales bacterium
GGATCGGCCAGAGGGTTGAGGAGGAGACTCTGGAACGCCACGCCAGCCATCGCGAGCCGTACGCCGACCATCGCGCCGCCGATGGCGCGTGGCAGCCTGAGCTGCCAGACAATAACGTCCTGAAACGCTACTGCCGGCGCAGAGGGCGCGATCCGACCGCCAATGAGCGGCAAGTGGCGGGCGATTATTCGGAGCACTGTTGCAGGCGGAACGAGCACGTCGCCCATCCAGACGCTCAGAAGGATGATGGCCACCAGAGCGGCGGCGAGGGCGATCATGACTGTGGCCGCGTGCGGGCGGTGCGAGGAGGGTGCGCTGAGATGCAGGTCGGAGAGTGGGGCGATCACAACTTCAGGGCTTTCCTGGAGCAGCAAGGGAGGCCGGTTTCCCGTCGCTCGTAAAGAGCTCGGGATGGAGGAAGCGGGCCAGCTCCTCGGCGGCGAGCGCCAGTCGGGGCCCGGTGCGCACCATATTCGCGGCTTCCGACACAGAGAAGTAAGCGGAGTTCTTGACTGCCGGCACATTCTCGGCCCAACCGGGCATTCGCTTGATCCGGTCTACTAATCCGGTGTCGCAGATGATCACGTCCGGCTCGGCAACGATCACCTGCTCCGGGCTGATCGTCTGGTCGGAGGAGTCGACAATGTTACGCCCGCCGGCCGCCGCAATGAGGTCGCTGATGAACGAGTCGGAGCCGGTGGTGTAGATAGGGTCGGTTCCGTATGCAATCAGTACTCTTGGGCGCGTGATGGCATGGGAGACCGACTGACGCACCCGGTCCATGCGTGCCTGCATATCCGTTACCACGCGTTCCGCTTCCTGGTTCTGCCCGGTGGCGCGGCCCAGCGCCCGAATGGCGTCGTAAGCCTGTGCGACCGTATGGGCCTTGATCGCGAAGACACGCACCCGAGCTGCCTCCAGCTTGCTCAAAATCCCCGGGTTGATGAAGCCGTCGGCTACGACGAGGTCGGGATTGAAGGCGAGTATCTTTTCGACGCTCAGGTCACTGAAGCCTCCCACGCGCGGTTTCGAGGCTGCGGCAGGCGGAAAGTCGCAGGCCGTGCACTCCGCAATGATCTCGTTGTTGAGACCAAGTGCGAAGAGAATCTCCGTGCTGCTGGGGGCGATGCTCACAATTCGCTTCGGTGGCGCAGGCAGAGTGACCAGCCTGCCCTCCATATCGTTCAGCGTGAGCGGGAACGAGGTTGGAAGGCCAGCCACGGAGTTCGGTATCGTCTGCAAGGGCGGCGGCATTGTGGGACGCGTTGGGCCTGCCGACCGCGAGAGGGTAGTGAGCTGTCGGGACACGAGAATGCTCACTACGATGGCAACCGCGGCAACGAACAGCGAGCGGCCAGATCTCACTTCGGATTCTCTCGGGGCGGCGCACCTTGAGCATTCCGGGCACGATAGGGGTTCGTTTCGCGCCGCTCAGCGCGTGGAGGAGTAGGCGTTGGCTGGGCGAGGGCCATGAGATTTTCAACTTCGTAGGGCAGGAGCTTGCGCCAGGTGCCTGCAAGCAGCCCTTTCAGTCGCAGATCGCCAAAGCCAATTCGCATCAGCTCACGCACCGGGTGACCGACGGCATCCATCATGCGTCGTACCTGGCGGTTACGGCCCTCGTACAGCGTCATGTCGAGCACTGTCGTTTGTGATCCGCTGTCGTACTCTACGAACGCCAGCTCAACCGGAGCGGTCATACCGTCCGGGAGCTCAACGCCCTCAGTGAGGCGGATTGCAGACTCACGGTCGACGAACCCTCGGGCCCGCACGCGATAGACCTTGGGAACGTGATACCGGGGGTGCGTTAAGCGGTTCGCGAACTCCCCATCATTCGTAAGGATCAGGAGCCCCGAGCTGTCTACATCGAGGCGGCCTACGGGGAAAACGCGTGTATCGACCTGAGTCAGTAACTCAATCACCGTGCGTTCAGCGTGGGGATCGCTCACGGTGGAGGTGACGCCTACGGGCTTGTTGAGCATGATGTAGACCGGCTTGATCGGCTTGCCCGATGATATCGACTCGCCATCAACCTCTATGCGATCGCTCTCCGGGTTGACCCGCGTGCCGAGCTCCGTCACAACCGTGCCGTTTACAGCAACCCTACCCGCTGAGATCATCGTTTCGCAGGCTCGCCGCGACGCGACGCCTGCGGCCGCCATTGCCTTTTGTAACCTTGGAAAATCTGGTTCGCTGTCTTGTCCCATAGCGTAAGGATACCAGACTGGTAGCCAGTATTCCTAGAGCAAATGACATTCTTCGCCAGGGACCCATGCCACCTGCGGAGAGCGGGCCGGCATGGGGAACGTCCTGCGCGGCGACCAGGGAAGCGGATGCAGTCTCCTGGCCATCGACCAGAATGGTCATGCGACCGACCTGTTCGCCTGCTCGGATGGGCGCAGCAACTGGCTTTAGCTCAGTTCGCCTGACAACATCGGGATCCGAGCCCTTTCGCACTACGATGTGCAGGGGCTCGGAGAGCAGCGCGTGCACAGTCGGCGCCTGGCCAGAGGTTACGAGGCAGACTCCCTCGGGCTCTCCAGCCGCAGCGACCTGTCGGCTCTGGAAGGTTCCAAAGCCATACTTCATCAGCGCGCTCGTCTCCTCCACGTAGTTGGGGCTGTTCAGCACCACCGAAATGAGCCGCCAGTCGCCCCACTTTGCAGACCCGACGTAGCAGTGTCCGGCGGCGCGCGTCCAGCCCGTCTTCACGCCATCCGCGCCAGGGAATTTGCCGAGAAAGTGGGAGTGGTTGCGCATGGTCACGTCGTCGTGATCGAGCGACCGTGTGATACGCGCGATCTGCGTTCGCACGACGGCGCGAATCCGGGGCTCGCGCATCGCGGCGCAGGCGATCGTCGCGAGGTCGCGGGCGCTGGTATAGTGGTCGGGGGCTGGCAGCCCGTGCGGGTTCGTGAAGTGAGTGTGCAGCGCGCCAAGCGAGGCAGCGCGGGCGTTCATCATCGCGACGAACGCTGCCTCGCTGCCGGCGACGTGTTCGGCTGCTGCCACGCAGCCATCATTTGCCGAGCGCATCAGAATGGCCATCAGCAGGTCGCGAGCCGGCACTCGCTCGCCGAGCTTGAGGTGCATCGAGCTGTCGCCGGTCGCGCATGCGAGCGGGCCTGCGGTAATGATGGCGTTCTCCGGAACATGCTCACAGAAGAGCAGCGCCGTCATGATCTTGGTGGTGGAGGCCATCGGGCGTTCGACGTCCGCGTTCTTCTCGAAGATCACCTGGCCGGTTTCCGAGTCGACCAGAATCGCTGCAGACGACTGAATGACGGGTGGCGAAGACGGCGGAAGCTCGGGCAGTGAGGGAGCGGGGCGTATCGGCTGTGATGCGCTGGGAGGAGCCAGAGCGGCGGCAGGGCCCGATTCACCCATGGGCTGGGCCGAGACGCAGGCAGAGAGCGAGATAGCCAGGAGCAGGCCGGCCGTTCCACCCAGGTGGTGCAGAAACAGGGCAAAGGAAGCGTGAGGGCGATAAATGGCGGTTATCCTCCACGGAAGCGCGGCTGTACTGCGAAACAGCGCTTTACGGGCATGGAGGTATTGTAACAGGTTTCCAGCCGGTGTGCAAGACGCGGAAAGTGACGAATGTCGGCCCGATTGGCGCATCGGGCATCTCGAAAAAATGTTGCCTGTGACGCAAAAGAAGTTGAGCCATGGGTTTGCGGATTACGGTATAATAGGGGAAACGATTTGTATCGCTTTTGTACGATACCGTCTGCCCGGCGATCAGGGCGAGCAGGAAAGGACTTTATCCATTTGGCACAGGTTATTGTAAAGCCCGGCGAGGGCATCGATCAGGCGCTGCGCCGCTTCAAGAAGC
>JBBRJW010000450.1:0-3821 GCA_038218705.1 Chthonomonadales bacterium
GCCAGCACTCATGCATATGTGCGGAAAGCGGCTTCACGCCGGATGAAGTGTGCCTGGGCGAACTCGTGCTGACTCTTCAACAGCGGCAGGCGAACCTGGCCGGACGCGCGGGCCGAACAACGACTTCGGAGCGGCCGGGGCTCGACGACGTGCGGGCGCACATGGCGGCAAACAGCCAGAAACCGCGCGGCGAAGGCGGTGCGCTCGCCTATCTGATCGAGACGCCCGAAGGCAGCATCCTCTGGAAGGACACCTCAGGGCACTGGACGGGGATCCTGCACGATCTGCGCCCGGATGTGGCGCTGCTGGCGGCGGCCGGTCGCGGCAACATCGACGGCGAGCCGATTCAGGGCTCGCTGGCGCAGTTCATGGCGCGTGAAGTCGATCTCCTCCGTCCGCGCCGCCTCGTCCTCTCGCACCACGACGACTGGATGCCGCCGCGCACACGCCCCACCGACGTTACCGCCATCCGCGAGGAGCTCTCCCGCCAGTCCCCGAACGTCGAGCTGATTGAGATGGGCTATCTGGCTGCCTACCCGATCCTCGACATGATGTATACACCATCCCGCCCCCAGGCAGGCTGAGTTCGATGGCAAACCGCAGCCCGTGTGCCGCAGGCCAGACTTCAACCTTCACCCCCAGGGCCTACAGCGCGAGGCGCAGCAGACGGCGGAGATTGAGGAGCGCTCAGTCGGGCTTGGTGAGCAATTACGACTCGCCAGCATAGTATCATCAGTAATCCAGACGTCAGATGAAATTGGCCCACACACCCGAGGAGCGACAGCCCGGGGGCAATGCTGAAGAATCGTGTATGGTGGTCGTATTCTCACCCCCCGATTAGCAGCTGGAGGAACCTACGGTGACAACTGCCGATGTCGTGCGCAACCCGTCCGCTGCCGGTGATCGGATCGCGTGGCCGCGCGACCGCGTTATTCCGCCGCAGGGCGAGCCGCTGCCGGCGGGTACGATCGTCGTCTCCGCCGACAGCCATGTGCTGGAGACCTCCGACCTCTGGCTCGACCGGCTGCCGGCCCGCTTTAAGGACCGCGCCCCGAAGCTCTGGTGGGACGAGGGCGGCTTCTCTCACCTTGAAGCTGAAGGCCGCAACCTCGATGTCCCCGGCTTAAATACGATGCTGGTGGAGGGTCGCGCCGGCATCACTGACCCAGACGCACGCATCAAGGACCTGAACGCCGAAGGCGTGGACAAGGAGATCATCTTCCCGCAGCGAACCCTCTCGCTCGTCGGGCTGCAGGATCTTGAATTGCGCGACGCCTGTATGCACGCCTATAACGCGTGGCTCGCCGGCTACTGCAAAGCGGCACCAGAGCGGTTTTACGGGGTAGGAGTGCTGAACTGGTGGAATCCCGAGGCGGCGCGGGACAACCTGCAGGAGCTTCGAGCGCTCGGCTTCCATGCGCTGGAGATCCCCTCCTCACCGCCCGGCGTCTACTATAACGCCCACGCGACCGAGCCGATGTGGGATGCAATCGAAGAGAGCGGGTATCCGATCTCGTTTCATATTGGCTAGAACATTCAAACGAAGGGTGCGGGGGCGCTGGGGACGTTCCAGATCCAAACGTTTGCGCCCTTCCGGCGGCTGTTCGGCATCATGGTCTTCGCTGGCATCCTGGAGCGTCATCCACGGCTGAAAGTGGTGTTCACCGAGGGCGGCATCCACTGGGTACCCGCCGCGCTATTCGACGCCGACCGCATCTACCGCGACTTCGAGTCGGAGATGAAGCCGAAGCTGGCGAACCTGCCGAGCCACTACTGGTGGCAGAACTGCTATGCGACTTTCCAGGAAGATCCGGTCGGCCTGCAGTTACTGGACCAGGTCGGTGCGCACAAGGCGCTCTGGGCCTCCGACTACCCGCATCCCGAGAGCACGCTCGGCTACTCAGGGCGGACTGTGCGCGACATCTTCGCCGCTACCAGCGAGCAGAAGGCACAGGCCGTGGTCGGGGGCAACGCCTGCGCGATGTGGGATCTCACGTAAGCCTGCGCCGATCGGTAGCTGGATGATGATAGGGTAAACAAAACACGGCCATCGAGGCGTCCATGCTCGGCGTTCGCCGAACAGGCCGGCGAGCCAGACGCATGCTGAATCAACGTCTCTCCGCCCTTCATTTCCTGATCGTGGTGACGGTTCTGCGATGCGGGAGCGGCTCCATCCGGCTGTGGCCCGCCCCCATGCTTGCGCTGGCGCGTCTGCTCCTCGACCCACGGCCCATGCGCATCGCCGGTCCGGCGTTACGCGCAGTTGGAGTGCCAGACACCTGGCGAGGGCGCATCCGCTTCCGCTGGTCATTCTGTTACCAGCGAGAGCTGGACGTGGTTCTCAGGGTGCAAGCAGCACGTTTATCATCGCACTGGGTCCGTTCCCGGATGAACGTCGACGGTTCCCTTCCTGCCGGCGGAGTGATCTTGCTCGCACCGCATCACGCCAACCAACGGCTTGGCTTCCTCATGCTGGCGCAATTAGTCGAGCAGCTCGGGCTTGTTGCTGATGTGGATCCGCAAGCCTTGCTCGATACTGCTCCACGCCGAGCCTCATGGACGCAACGCCTCGGCATTGCGCGTGACGAGTTCGCCTACCTTGCGCCACTCTATCGGCGCTTCTTCGGAACGCACCTGTTGACACCGTCTCAGGCACTGCGGCGCGGCATGGCTCTCCTGAACAACGGTGGCTGCCTCATCATCGCGCCGGATTACCATTTGCCGGCTCCAGGTCGCCGCCCGTCCTGGATGCCGCTCTTTGGTAGAATCTTCCCGATCGGGCCCGGGGTGCTCTGGCTGGCGCAGCGCTCTGGGAAGCCGATCATTCCCTTCATGGTGGTGCCTGTGGGCCAGGGCTGGTCACTCTGGCTGGGGGAGCCAGTCGCACCGTGCGAGCAGGCGATTGCGGCCGCGCTTGAAGCCTGTATCCAGCATGCACCGGCGAGTTGGCGGCTCTGGGACATGTGGCTGCGTCAGCCCCAGACCGCTCCGGAGGTGTAGCTGTGAATACAAAAGATCCGATCCGTGTTGAGACACTGATCGATACGATAGCGCGTCCCGAGCAGGTGGCTTTGATCTTTGCCGGACGCCGCTGGAGCTACGGCGAGCTCCGTGCCGAGAGCGAGCGACGCGCGGCTGTCCTTGCCGCGCTTCAATTGCCGGCCGGATCAGTTGTTGCCACAGCAGCGACGGTAACCGATGACCTTATCCTTGCCTTTCTGGCCTGCTGTCGCGCCGGTCTGGTACTGCTGCCCCTCTCACCGCGGCTCACGTCCCCCGAGCTACAGCAGCTCGCAGAGCTGGCGCAGCCGTCGCTGATGCTTACGACAGCTGGGCTGCCACATCCGCCGCTGCTGGCGCCGCTCGTGCGGCCACTTGCCCTCCCGAACGAGACAAGCTCTGGCAGCTATGGGGGGCGTAGGCTCAGCCGCTCGCCCGTAAACGTCGAGGCTCCAGCCGCGATTCGGGCCACCTCGGGCACCACCGGCTCACACCCCAAGCTCGTCGTCATGCCACACCGGCAACTCACCTGGCGGCGGGGCACGTGGGCCTGGTGGGAGACGCCTGCTGGCGTGTATTACCTCCCCCTACCCCACCATCTGGCCGTACTGGATATCTGCCAGGTCTTTGCGATCGGTGCCACGCTGGTGATCTCACACGCGACCACGCCCGAGCGCTGGGAGGCCGAGATGGCCGCTCATGCCGTGACCGCGTTCTGGGGGGTGCCGACCCAGATACACCTCCTCGCGCAGGCCCAGCAGCCCGTTCCCGCGAACCTGCGGCTAACGGCGTTGCGCAGCTCGGCCGCGCCGATTCCGTCC
>JBBRJW010000451.1:0-3808 GCA_038218705.1 Chthonomonadales bacterium
AGGATAAGCTTGCCGTCGACTGGGTCCGCAGTGCGCCAGACGCGATCGGGGTTGCCTTCGACGGAGACGACCTGCTGCTGCTCCGAAAATCAGGATTGGAACGGCTCTCGCCCGATGGCAAAGTTGTTCGGTGGTTCGCCCACTGGTCGACCTACGGTGACAATCGCCCCAGCGGGATGGCCGTCGCCCGAAGTAGCGGTGTCGCCGCAGTGATCGGATACGGCATGGGCCATACGGGCCACGAGCCATATAAGGTACCGTACGCCGTGGGATTTGATAGGAGCGGCAAACAGATCTGGAAGCTCTGGAATCCCGATCCGAAGCTCGAATGCGGCGCGGAGTTCGGTGGCAATGGGCTTATGGCCGACACCACCGGCAAAAGCGCAGCGGCAGGCTCGAACGGGGAGATTTTGCTTACTCTCTATGCCGACGGAGGCAACTCGGTCTGTACGCGCGACCCTGCGGACCCCTCCCGGCCCATCGCCCGCACGGTGTTTGCCGGAGCATTTCAGCCAGGCCCCGGATACGGCTTCCGGGGCGCATCCTCTACAAGCGTGGTCTTCCGTATCTCTCCCGAACGGGGCGAGCTGCTCGCCGGCACCTGGGAGTGCGCCTGGATCAACCCGGCGCGCGCAAATAGCCTGCGGATCGTCGCATCCTCTTCACCGCGCGCGGGTATCACCTGTGTCGTTGGCATCAGCGCCGCGGCCTGCCCGGTGAAAGCGCCCTGGTATACGTCCGCGACATATGCCGGCGGCGGCTTCTTATCCGTGTTTGACGAGAAGATGGGGATGATCCAGTCGGGGTACTTTCCGGGCTCCTCGCTGCAGAGCATCGACTGCCGCGCCGGGTCGACTCTGATAGCGGGAACGGCGCAGGCAGCGACACCGACATTTCGACCTATGGAGCCCGCAGGGGAAGGCAAGCGCCAGGCATTCTTTGCCCTCCTGCGCTGGAAGCGAGCGGCGGACCAATAGCGCTCGCCTTCGCTGCCTGCACGGTTAAGTACCACTTCTAACTTCCACTGCGGAGTCAGCTGGCTTCACTTCCGTGATGAGCCGCTCATCCGAAATCTGGCGGGCTTCGATTGCGGGAGCGGAGCGCTTACGCAGCCCCGCGACCATCGCCTGGACGCGCAGCCGCGACGCCGCAACGCTGTCGCGATATAACCGCCGGAATTGAGCCCCCGTGAGCATCTCACCGGTCTCATAGTAGACCTGCGCCGCTTTGCCCAGCGTAACGGTGCCTGCGTACGAGATCAGCGGCTTGCCCACCAGCCCGGCGAACGGAATCTGGCCCAGCACCGTGCGCGCCACCGTCCGCCAGCCGAACGCGTTTGCCAGGATAGGCCCGAGCTCCTTGAGCCGTCGCCGCGGTTGAACCTCCAGCCCGTATACTGCCGCCAGACGCAGGCACATCAGAATCTGGTTCTTCGTCAGAATCACAATATCGCTCAGGGCCGAAGCGGGAAGGCCGATCAGATCGGCAATCGGCACCGCCGAAGCAATGCCCGTGAGCAGCGTGAACTGGGCGTTGGTGGCGGCTGTCTGTTGAATGATCTGTTGGGCAACCCGGCCGCGAAACGCCGGGAACGATCGTCCCAGCGCAAGAGCAAGCTCGGGTCGGTCCGCAATGATGCGATCCAGCGCCTGATCCCACCCACCGAGCTCATCGACGGAATAGACCGGCCCTGTTCCAGTGACCTCGCCCCGATCACCGGCGACATGCAGGATGACGTCGTAGGTAATCTCCCCACCGGGCAGCAGCTGTGTATCGCCGTACTCCTGGAGGAGCGGCGACGATGGCCGAGCGACAGTCGTCGCTTCGCTGGTATCGGGCTCGCGCAGGCGAGCGATAGCAGCCGCCCTCGCCTCGGGGGGGCCCACCACCGCAACACTGAGAGGTCTCTCCGCCTCGCGAGCTATCTCGGAGACTGAGATAGACCGCACTCGCTTCCAGAAATCTGCCGCCAGTCGCGCATTTGCTCCATTCGCCAATCTCGTAGCCTCCTTCGCGCACACTTCCCCGGTCTGGCACATAGGGATCCGACATAGGACGTTCGGCGCACGCGCAATAGTTCCTCCGATTGCACGCCGCGGCCAGTCGCGCCCGGTGAACTATTTCGACACATGTGGCGGCAACCCTTGCCTTTAAGGTTCGGCATGGAGTAAAATTGTCACGATGTTAGCGCTCCGGGCCTGCGAGTGCTAACACTCTGGGCCAGGCGGTGGAGCCGCTCTGCGAGGCCGCGACGTCAACGGGCGCAGCCCCCCCCGGAACAAGCGCAGGATCGGTGGAAAACACCAATGAAGGAGGTTGAGCAATGGCAACTTTGAAGCCGCTGAATGATCGGATCGTAGTGAAGGCGGTCACCCCAGAGACGAAGACCGCCGGTGGCATCCTGCTGCCGGACTCCGCGCAGGAGAAGCCTCAGGAGGCCGAAGTGGTTGCCGTTGGTCCCGGCAAGACGCTGGACAATGGCAAGGTCGTCCCCATCGAAGTGAAGCCAGGTGACCTCGTGATCTACGGCAAGTACGGCGGTACCGAGATCAAGGTGGGCAACGACGAATATGTGATTTTGCGCCAGGATGACCTTCTGGCCATCAAGGAGTAGGAACGAATGGCTGCAAAAATGCTGCTTTTTGACGAGGACGCACGACGCGCCCTGGAGCGCGGTGTCAATATCCTCGCCGACGCTGTCAAAGTTACTCTCGGCCCGCGAGGCCGCAATGTGGTGCTGGAAAAGAAATACGGCAGCCCCAGCATCATCAACGACGGCGTGACGATCGCGAAAGAAATCGAAGTTGAGAACCCATTTGAGAATATGGGCGCTCAGCTCGTGCGCGAAGTGGCCAGCAAGACCAACGACATCGCGGGCGACGGAACCACCACGGCCACCGTGCTCGCCCAGGCTATCGTCAAAGAGGGCCTGAAGGCTGTTGCCGCGGGCGCAAAGCCAATGCTCGTGAAGCGCGGTATCGACAAGGCCGTTGCGGCGATCGTCGCTGAGATCGAAGCAAACGCGATCAAGGTCGAAGGCCGCGCTGCTGTTGCCCAGGTTGCAACGATCTCCGCGAACGATGCGACCATCGGCGAAATGCTCGCCGAGGCGATGGAGAAGGTAACTGCCGACGGCGTTATCACGGTCGAAGAGAGCAAGGGTACCTCCACCCAGCTCGAGATCGTGGAAGGAATGCAGTTCGATAAGGGCTACATCTCCCCATACTTCGTTACCGATGCCGACCGCATGGAAGCGATCCTCGAGGATCCTTACATCCTTCTGTACGAGAAGAAGATCAGCGCGGTGGCGGACCTCATTCCGGTGCTCGAGAAGCTCTCCCGCACGGGACGGCCGCTCATCATCATCGCTGAGGACATCGATGGCGAGGCGCTCGCAATGCTCGTGGTCAACAAGATCCGCGGGAACGTCTCCAGCGTCGCCGTTAAGGCGCCGGGCTTCGGCGATCGCCGCAAGGCCATGCTCGAAGACATCGCCGTACTGACGGGCGGCCGCTTCATTACCGAGGACCTCGGTCTCAAGCTTGAGAACGTGGAGCTCGAGTGGCTCGGCAGCGCAAAGCGGATTGTCGTCACCAAAGAGAACACCACGATCATCGATGGCGGGGGCGAAGCGACCGCGATCAAGGGCCGCATCAGCCAGTTGAAGAGCCAGATCACGGAGACCGAGAGCGATTACGACCGCGAGAAGCTCCAGGAGCGGCTCGCCAAGCTCTCCGGCGGTGTCGCGGTGATCCAGGTAGGCGCGGCCACTGAGACCGAGCTGAAGGAGAAGAAGGCGCGCATCGAG
>JBBRJW010000452.1:0-3808 GCA_038218705.1 Chthonomonadales bacterium
GGCGGAAAGCCGGACGGGTTCGACACGGCATCGGGGACGGTGGCGCAGGGGATCGTCCGAAAGGACGCGCAGGGCGGTGAATTCCTCTCGTCGAACCAGATTATGATCCAGTGCGATTCGAAATACTCGGATCGCAAGGTATCACCGACGCGTCGGACTCTTCCAATAGGGAAGAGCTCATGATGCCAGGGCACTGGGGCGAAGCGCTCCTTGTGCTGGGCTGCGCGGCTGCGATAGTGACTGGTTTCGCCTATGCCCTGGCGCTGCGCGCCGGAGAACGGTCGAAGAACGCCATTCGGATCGCCCGTTCGCTCTACGCAGTTACGGCCCTCTGCGTAATCGGCACATTCTCGATTCTCGGCAGCCTGGTCTATAACCACCACTATGTCTATGACTATGTGTTCCAGCACAGTGATAACTCCCTGACGGGCTGGTTCCGGCTTTCGGCAACCTGGGCAGGTCAGGAGGGGAGCTTTCTTCTCTGGGCGGCCTGGACCGCGGTGATCGGGTTCTTTGTTGCCTTTAAGGCCGGGAAATACGAAGCCCGGGTGATGCCGTTCTTCGTTTCGATTCTGGCGTTTCTTTGCGCGATCCTTGTGAAGCAGAGCCCGTTCCACTACTTCCGAGCGGTGCATCCAGACTGGACGATGATTCCGCCGGACGGCGCCGGGCTTTCGCCATCGCTCGTCAACTACTGGATGACCATCCACCCCCCGACGATCTTCTTTGGTTTCGCCTCACTTGCCGTACCTTTCTGCTATGCGGTCGCGGCGCTCATCTGGAAGGATTACGAGGAGTGGACGCCCCGAGTGATGCCCTATGCGCTGCTCTCGTGCGGAACGCTCGGCCTGGGGCTCTTTATGGGCGGCTACTGGGCCTACGAGACGCTCGGCTGGCACGGGTTCTGGGCCTGGGACCCTGTTGAGAACGCCTCGTTCTTTCCCTGGCTGGCGATAACCGCGCTGGTACACGGGCTTGTGGTCCAGCGCGACCGCGGCGGCATGGCGCGCACAAACACGTTTCTTGGGGTTTTCGCGTTCTGGCTCTTTCTGCTCGGCACCTTCTTGACGCGCTCTGGGGCTCTTGCCGGAGAGGGCCCGGACGGGCAGATACTCTCGGTGCATGCGTTCGATAACATCAGCAAGAGCGGCCTGGCTCTGATGGTCGCCATGTTGGTTGGTTATGGAATCGCCGGGCTCGTGCCGTGGCTGTGGCGGCTCCGCTCGATGCCGGTCCGGAAGACCACCGGGGAGACGCTCGTCTCCAGGGACTTTGCGTTCTTCACAGCGGTTCTGCTCATGATCGTGGCCTGTATCGTGGTGACGCTTGGTGCGACGAGCCCGCTATTCATGGGCTGGCTGCATCAGCCGCCCGCCGCCACGAAGCCGGCGCTCTACAATAAGATGATGATGCCACTGGCGATTCTTGCTGCTTTCGCCATGGGCTGTGTGCCCTGGCTCGCCTGGACCAAGACGGACCCGGACAAGTTCCTGAAGAGGCTGATCGTTCCCTGGTTCCTCATGCTGGGGTTCGGGTTCTTTCTTCTCATCTGGGTGCTCGGCGCAGAGCGAGCCTGGTATGCCGCCGCGGATATGACCGACCCATCGACCCTCGAGACGACGTCGGCGTGGATCAGCCCCTCGGTACAGCGGGTAGTTGTGATCACGCTCTCCTCGCTCGGATTCCTGGCCGCTCTCTCGAATGCAGCACTTGCATACCGGGTGTTCCGCAAGAAGCCGCTTGCGGCCGGCGGCTGGATCGCGCATGTGGGCATCGGCCTGCTGATGATCGGCGTCATCGTTTCGAATACCTATGAGCGCACTCACCGTGTCCTCATCGTCGAGGGGCAGCCCGCAAAGGACGTCTTTGGCTACAAGGTTGCCTTTGAGAAGATGACCGGTAAGTCCTGGCCAGACCGTCCGCTGAAGCCTCAGTACGACCGGGAGAATACCATTCAGCTCCGGGTAACGCCCCCCGGTAACGAGCAGAGCAGCGACCCGGAGGCGCACACATTTCTGATCAATCCCCGCTGGTTTGTCTACGACTTCAAGGTGCAGGCCGAAGAGGACGTAAAGACCATGCGGTGGCCAGCCATTCAGAAATATTTCGGCCACGATTTCTACGTGGGGCTTCCGTCCGACCCGGTCTTTGTATATCGCGGAGATGATCCGAACAGCCAGTCTGGCGGCATCACTCTTCAGCCGGGCGAGAAGAGGGACCTCGGTCCCTATATTCTGGGCTACTTCCAGCAGTTCGGCGAGCCCGGGAAGTTCATGGGCGTCCACCTGGTGCTCAAGCCGAAGGATAGCGACCGAATCATCGAGGCAAAGCCCGTCCTCTCGTTTTCAGGCCAGAACCTCTATGCGCGAAATGTTGCGGTGCCCGAGCTTCCGGACGAACACGGCAACCCCGGGGCGATCTACCTGGAGCGGCTCGACGCCCGCACAAAGGCTGCCACGCTCAAAGTTAGCTTGCCGGGGTACGAAGGCGCGTGGGCAGTCCCACTGGAAGTAACCTACAAGCCGTGGGTCAATCTGGTCTGGGGGGGAGTGCTTATCGCGGTCTTCGGAATCTTCACTGCCATGGTGCGCCGCGCCCTGGAAGCGCGCCGCGTTGAGGCCGTCGTGCCGGAGGCCGCTGCGAAGGATCCGGTCGAGGCTGGTGCTCCGCCGTTGAAAGCTGGTGGCGGATCAGGGCGCAGCAAGCGAGCCACGCCGACCGCAGCGCCGAGCCGGCGACCCTGAGTGAATGGAAACCTGAGCGAGGTCTCCCGAGATTCCGGGAGACCTCGCTGCAACAGATCCTGCTATCGATGGTAGATGTCGGCCAATCCAGTGCTGCCTGGTTAACAAAAAGGCCTGCAACCGAGGCACTGAGAGCAGGGTGCACTATGTCCTCGACCTATCGGCTTGTTATGCCAGGGCCGCTGATAGTTGAGTCCAGCGCGCTTCGCTATGCACGGCGCAGCCGCGCGCGCACCCCGCGCAAGGCATGCCCGGCCAGCGAAGAAGCAGCGCTGAGCGAGGTAATCAGTGCGGTCTGTAGCAGAATCGACTGGATAACATCGGCTGCCGAGATGCTGAAGATACCACCTCCGAAATGTAGGACCAAGACGCTGACACTGAAAAGCGAAAGCGCCGCTATCGGTGTGCAGAGCACATTTGCTCTGAGCAGCGCTCGCATCGGAACAGATCGGCAGCGGCTGCCGATCGCGAGACCTGCTACCACCGCAGGACCGAACGCAAAGCACTCGCGCATCCCAAAGTAGAATGGCGCACTCCATTTGTACCCGATTATCACAATCAACAATAGGAGCAGGTTGCTCGCGACAGCCGCGCCTACCACGCAGCGCGCAACCACGGTGCCATCGCCGCGCCCGGCGTGACGCCATTCCGCTGCAACCAGGCGTGCGCGGCCAAACTGCTCCAGGGCGGCCGTCACGGCATCCGATGGCGTATCGCCGAGCTCGACGTTGGCCGCGACACGCTGCGCCAGGTGTGCGCGCATCTCTTCCCGGCGGTCTTCGCGCACCTCTGGATCGAGCGTGGCGCAGATCGTGTCCAGGTAACCCTCGATGCGGGGGTCCATGCCCGCCTGTTCAGAACGCCGGGTCAGTGATAAGTCCGTTTCGCGTTCCGGCTGATGGTTGGCCTGCATGGTTTCCTCCCTCGATAATCTGCCCTATCGCGGCAGCAAAGGCGTGCCAGGCTCGCGCGCGCTGCTCCAGCGCGGCAAGTCCCTCAGGTGTGATCGCGTAGACTCGGCGGCGGCGCGCCCCAGGATCCTGCTCCCACTCTCCCACGATAAG
>JBBRJW010000453.1:0-3791 GCA_038218705.1 Chthonomonadales bacterium
CAGAGACCGAGCGGGGTTTGTGGGGCGCTGTGTCGGAGGAGCTCGATCGCATCCGGAGCGAGGAGGAGGAAGCGCCGCTGCGCGCGAAGCAGGCGGAAGCATGGCTTGAAGAGCAGATCCGGATTCAGGACATCGAGAAGCTGAAGTCGATGCTCAAGGCGCGACTCAACGTCGATATTGAGCCGGATTCGAATCCGGTCAGCATCGATGGACTCACGTTCGGTGTGAAGCGCAATTACAAGGACTCTTTTGACGATGTAGACGGCTACATCACCAAGATCATCTGGACGCTCTACCTGCTCCGCCCGTGCGACCATTGCGGAAATCTGCGGCCGGCGCTCACCCTCGGGCGCGTCCACTCCTCCGACCGCAAGAAGCGTCTCACGGTTGGCCGCCTCTTCGGCACCATCAAAATGGCGGTCACTCGCCCGGAAGTGGAGCAGGAGGAGGATGGCATCCGCGAGCTCGCGCTCTACCTCCATGAGCTGCGCAAGGGCGTTCTCAAGCAGCCCTGGGCGGACGACTGCAGTCACTGCGGCGACAAGCTCCCCTGGTAGCGCAGGTCCAGTCGCTGGCGCGTCGCCCGTCTGGAAGAGTCGGCTGACTCTGGCCGCAGCGGTCGAGACCGCAACGGGTAAAGGATTCTTCCTGTTGCCGGATGAATAGAGGTGCACCCGCTCGCTCCCGGAGGACACCTCATGCAGCCTCTCACGCGCCTGGCACTCTTCCGTTCCCTCGCATTACCCCTCCTGATCGCTCTCAACCGCTCGCCTATCCAGGCCGCGCCTTCCCCGCAGACACGCGACCTCCTGTTGACAGGCTGGCAGCAGGAGCGGACGGCCCTCTCGGCAGGTGTCCGCCGCGAAGCAGCCGGGGAGAAGAGCCCTGCGGGGGAGCCGTTGACCCGGCTTACGCTCCTTCCGCTGGACTCCGAGCAGAGCGCTCTCACCTATGTAAACCTGCCATCTACGGCGGTCGAAGTCACCACGTTTTTCCGGAAGACCCCATACGGCTCGGGCAAGTTCGTTCCTCTCTTCGTCGATGCGCACGGCTGGGGCGGCTTCGGCAAGCTCGAGTGGGCGCTTCAGAACGACCTCGCGTACCGGGGCCCTGCCCTTGGCCCGGACGTGCCGGGATGGAGCTGGCGCGTCGGCTTTTTCAAGTCGCGCGTCACACGGCCAATGCAGTTTCGCGGGTTCCTCTTCCAGGGGCACGCCCCGAAGGATGCAGCCGGCGGGCCGATCACCGTCGAGATGGCTCCGGTGCATGTGCAGTACGCTCCCGATGATGCGCACTGGCTCTATACCGATCTCCAGCCAAAAACGCTGCCGATAAGGGACGGTGCCGCGCCAACCATCACGCTTCGTGTCGCCAACCTGGGCACCACCCCGCGCACATTCCAGCTCTCAGCCCAGTTTGTCTCCCGCAACCTCCGTCCGCTGGCCTCCGGCGCAATCGGGCTCGGCCGCATCACGCTCGCTCCCGGCGAGCTGCGGGAGATCCCGGCCCAGCTTCTCGCACCGAATATGCTCGGCCGCTACGCCGTACAGTACAGCGTGAACGGCACTCCCGCCGGAGAGCTCGATCAGCTCGCGGCCGTCAATGCCCTGGACGGCGCGGCCGGCTTCCGGCACTGGGCCGCGGGCAGAAAGTGGTTCAGTGTTCCGGATCGTCGCGCCGCATCGGACGCAGCCGGAAAGGCGAAGCTCACTTCGCTTCCGGCCGCCGCCAATGGCGTCAGCACCGCGCCAATTTTCCCGACTCAGCCGCGCGTTCATCGGACCGATGCCACAGGTCTCACGCTGGAACCGAAGAGCGGCGCGGCGCCCGCAGGGATGCGGGTACTCACTACTCAGCTCAGCCCGGCCTGGCTCGTTAGCTCGGCAGAGAGGCGCATTACGCTCTTTACCGATGCGGATCGGCAGGGACAGGGCCCACCGGCCGCCGTTGCCCTGATGAGCACGAAGGGACCGCGCGTGTTTGCGAACGGCGTGCCCATTCCCGATTCGGCGCTCCAGCAGATGAGTCAGCCCTGGCTGCTGGTCTGGTGGCAGGGCATCCCGGGGTGGACGCAGTGGGACGTGCCGTTCCTGGTCAGCCTCCAGCATCACCCCTCCCACCTGCAGCTCGATCGAGCCGGGCTCTCAATCCAGTTCCCGGTGAGGGTGGGACAGTTCGCGTCGATGCCCCTGTACGGATATGCGAAGCTGCCTCTGGCCGGATCGCCATCGAGTGGGCTGAGCCGGCTCCCTGCAGCCTGGGACCGGGATAACCTGCAGACAGCAAAGTGGGCGTCAGCGCTGCCCGAAGCCGTGGCGTCGCGCTGCAGCTGGTGGGCTCGAGCGCTCGCCCGCATCCCCTATAATGTCCACGAGACCTTCACGGTTGACCATGCCGCCGGCACGGTTCGCGTTCGCGACCAGTTCGACTATGTCGCCTTCGATAACGACTGGCACACCCAGCCTCTGCTGCTTGCGCCGCTCAGCCCGACCCTCGCTGTAGCGAAGCGCGGGGGCTTCCCCCTCAGCGTCGAGAGCGCGCTCCACGATTGCGAGTACCCCACCCTCTTCGGCCCGTACCAGGCAATTCTGGGAGCACGGGAGATTCGATACAGACTCGATATTGGCGCTTATTGGATGCAGACACAGACGCCGAATCTGGCGCGTCCAACCGGCAGCACCGCCGCAGACGCCGCGCAGGCGCATCTCCTCCGCCGGGCGAGCGATCAGAGCGCAAATCCGGACGGTCAGGCGTGGGACTATGTTGACGAGAACTTCGTCTGGTACGCACAGAGCTCGGACATTCGCGAGCCCTGCCTGCTCACGGCATTCGATTCGGGCACGATTCGGCAAGACCGCAAGCACTGGCTACAGGCACGGGTGCTCCACTCGCTTCTCGACCACCCCCGCTACAAGGTGGACGAGCGCGATGGCGCGCTCAGCCGTTACTACATCGACGGGCCGGGCATCGGCAATTGGGGAAGCGGGGACTGGGGCGATAGCGGCAAGCTCGGCACCGATATGATCTACGATGCCTTCTGCTACGCCTACAACACAGGAGACTATCAGACGATCGCAGATCGGTGGGACCTGGTTACGGGGCTCAACTCAATGCCATCCTCCATGTCATGGGTGGGAATCGGCCGGGCCTCGATTGCCGAAATGGGCGACGAAGGGCCGCCAATGCTCGCGCTCGCACGCCTCGCCTACGCCGTCGGCGATCGCGAGACCTACGCGGCAGCCGTCTACTGGTACGCACGCGAGCTCGTGCATCATGTGGTAAAGGAGGGAGCATTCACGGCCTGGAAGGAGCAGTTCGCGCCCTGGCACCCCGGGCTGGAACGGGCGACCGAAACGCCCACCAATCTCTGGGGCACCAATGCCGGCTGGCAAGGAGGAGGCGCGTATAGCTCGGTCACCGGGGAGAATCAATGGATGAACTTCTACGTGCGTCTCGATGACCCGGACACCGTGCGGTTCATGCAAAAGTATGGTCAGGAGATGCCTCGCCGTGTCGTGAAGTCGTTGAAGCCCGACGAAACTCGCGACTGGGTGAACTACAATGCATACTTCGCTCAGGTGGCGCTGCTGAACGGCGATGTGAATGCAGCCAGCAGAGAATATATGGCGCGGATGGACGCTGAGCTCTTGAAGGCGAAGAAGGAGCAGCATCCGCCGGAAACCCTCGTTCTCAGTCGAGAGATAGCGGCCCGCTCCTATCCGCCGATTCTGGAGAGGCTCATCCCGACAACGGCTCCGGCCATCGCTGACAACGGCTGGGCGTGGTCCCAG
>JBBRJW010000454.1:0-3791 GCA_038218705.1 Chthonomonadales bacterium
CGATTTCGGCCTCGCCCGAACTCCTTAAGAGTGTCACCCGGGCGAGTGGCGGCGATGGTACCGTCTTGTTCTGCTCATCCCTCGCGGAGAGCTCACGAAATATTCAGACCGTTCATGAGGAGCTTCCCATACATGTTTTACTCCGCCCTCCGTACGACCCGTGCCCTGGCGGTCGGCGCTCTTCTTCTGGCAATTGGCTTGCTCGCTAATGTCAGTCGGGCAGAACATCGCCAATCGAAGGTGGAGCCGAAGCCACTCCGCATTGCACTGTATGGCGACTGCCGCGATGGCCACGCTGTCCATCGAAAGATTGTTGCCCTTATCATGAGGGAGAAGCCTGATCTGGTGATCAACACAGGGGACCTCGTTCACCGCGGAAGCGAGGCGAATCTGTGGAGGATCTACGATGAGATAACGGGCGACATGCGTAAGGCGATCCCGCTCTATACGGCGAGAGGCAACCACGATGTTGGCGGCCCCGGGTACGCGGAGCGCGTCACGGCTCCCTTTAGCTCAGGCAACAAGCTCTGGTACTCCTTCGAGCGTGGCACGAATCACTTCATCGGCCTTGCAGTCGACGAGAGTACGCCGTTCGAGGCAGGCACTCCCCAGTACAAATGGCTGATTCAGGACCTCGAGGCCGCACGATCGAAGCATGCGGAGAACATCTTCGTGTTCTTCCATGTGCCTCCCTACTCGATCGGATCCCACGGGTCGGACGCCGATGTGCAAAAGGCTCTCTGCCCGGTCTTTGACAGGTATGGCGTACGCGCAGTCTTCAACGGGCACGACCACAACTACTACCGCACGAAGCGCAACGGCATACCGTACATTGTGACGGGGGGTGGCGGAGCGCCTCTCTACCCGGCGGATCCAAGCAATGGCGCAATCCCAGGAGATAAGTACGCCAGCACGAACAACTTCGTAATGGTGGAGGTGCGTGGAACGCACGTTACCGGTCGCGCGCTTCGGGCGGATGGCTCGATCATCGATACCTTTACCCTCCACGAGTAGTGAGGCATATGAACCATCGACTCCTCGGTCTGGCGATTCTTCTTGTTCAGGGAACCGGCGCGGCGATTGCTGCTGCGCCGGTTTCGACTCCCGTGGCGGCCCGCGCTCCCGCAGCGCTCCGTCCCCCTGCCGCGAAGCCATCGCTCATAGACTTCGATTCCGAAGTTCGGCCCCTTCTCTCCGAGGACTGCTTCAAATGCCATGGGTTCGATCCTAAGAATCGCATGGCTGGCCTTCGACTCGACACCCCGGAGGGGGCGACGGCAAAGCTGCCCTCTGGTGGAGTGGCAATCACGTCGGGACGCGCCTCCGCGAGCGAGCTAGTGAGCCGCATCTCAGACTCTGGCCCACTCCATATGCCCCCTGCCGCGTCGGGCAAGAAGCTATCGTCTTCCCAGGTAGCTCTCTTGCGGCGATGGGTAGAGCAGGGCGCCCACTACGCGCAGCACTGGGCATTTGTGCCACCTGTAAGGCCAGCGATTCCGCATGTGAAGCGCGACGCATGGGCGCGCACCCCCGTTGATCGATTTGTGCTCGCGCGTCTGGAGCGGGAGGGGCTCGCGCCTTCGCCGGAAGCCGACCGGGCAGCGCTTCTGCGCCGCCTCTGTTTCGACCTTACGGGCTTGCCGCCGACCCCGGCCGAAGTCGAAGCCTTTCAGTCCGACACGGGGCCCAACGCGTACGAGAAGCAGGTGGACCGACTGCTCGCGAGTCCCCACTATGGCGAGCGCATGGTGCTGGGCTGGCTCGACCTGGCCCGTTACGCTGATACCCATGGGTTCCACATTGACAGTCAGCGGGAGATGTGGCCATGGCGCGACTGGGTTATCCGGGCCTTTAATCGCAATCTCCCCTACGACCAGTTCACGGTTGAGCAGCTTGCTGGTGACCTGCTCCCCGGCGCGACGCTGGACCAGAAGATCGCCACCGGGTTCAACCGCAACCACCCCATCAATTTCGAGGGCGGCGCTATCCCCGAGGAGTACGCGGCGGCCTACATCTTCGACCGGATCGATACAACGGCAACCACGTTCATGGGTCTTACCATGCGCTGTGCCCAGTGTCACGATCACAAGTATGATCCTATCTCCCAACGGGACTTCTACCGCTTCTTCGCGTTCTTCCATAACGTTCCAGAGAACGGGCTCGACGGCCAGAAGGGCAATGCCGCGCCCTTTATCAAAGCGCCAACTCCCGAACAGACCGCGCAGCTCACCGCGCTCCAGGCGCGAGTAGCGGAGCAGGAGAGGCTGGTAGCGGCGCGCGCGCAGGTCGCTGCGCCACTGCAGGCCAGTTGGGAGCCGACCGCGCTCGCACACCTCGACGAGGACACCAATCTCAGCCAGGGTCTGCTGGCTCGCTTTGCCCTGAACGAAGGCGCTGGCGCAATTCTTCACGAGGCGGGCCACCGGCTGCCGGACGCCGAGCTGAAGGGTAATGCTCTCTGGAGTAGCGGACGAGGCGCGCCCGCTCTCTCGCTGGATGGCGCTGCGTCCGCCGAGATCGGCGCCTCAATCCACTTTGAGCGGAGCGACCGGTTTTCGTATGGTGCGTGGGTATATCCTACGGGGCCAGAGGCCATGGCAGTGATCTCCCGCATGGACGATGCGGCTGCCTTTCAGGGATGGGACTGCTATCTCAGTAACGGTATGGTCTTCGCCCACCTCATCAGCAGATGGGAGACCAATGCGATCCGTGTCAACACGAAGATGCCGATCGAGATGAACAAATGGACGCATCTGCTGGTAACGTACGACGGCTCCAGCAAGGCACACGGCGTCCACATCTATGTGAATGGCAAGTCAGCAGACCTCGACTACACTCACGACTCGCTGTCGGGCTCCATCGTCGCGAACAAGCCCGTAGTGATCGGCCGGCGCTCCAGTGGGGCGGTGTTCAAGGGGATGCTGCAGGACGTGCGGATCTACGGCAGGGAGCTCGGCGCCTCCGAGGCGACCCGCCTCTCGGGCCTCGGCGCAATTCGCGATATCCTGAATCTCACGCGGGAAAAGCGGAGTGCTGAGCAGAAGCAGGCACTCGCTGCCTACTTCCTGGAGACCCGTGATAGTGAGTATGGCCGGCTTAACACATCGCTAACGGACGTTCGTAAGCAGATGTCCGACATGGATGCTTCCATACCCACGAGCATGGTGATGGAGGAGATGGCTAAGCCGCGTGATACGTTTGTCCTGGTGCGGGGTCAGTACGACAAGCCTGGCGAGAAGGTGACCGCCGCTCTGCCCGAGTTCCTGCCCGGACTCGACGCTGCCCCGAAAGCTGCGCTCAACCGCCTGGACCTGGCGAAGTGGCTCGTGAGCCCGCGCCATCCGCTCACGGCACGTGTGGAGGTGAACCGTCTCTGGCAGATGCTCTATGGGCAGGGCATTGTGAAGAGCGCGGAGAACTTCGGGCTCCAGGGCGACCGTCCCTCACATCCAGAGCTGCTCGACTGGCTGGCGACCGCGTTCATGCGCACCGGCTGGGATATCAAGGCGATGCTCCGGCTGCTTGTAACCTCTTCCGTTTATCGGCAGAGCTCGAAAGCCTCATCGGCGCTTCTGGAGCGCGATCCGGAAAACCGGCTGCTCGCCCGCGCCCCCCGTTTTAGGTTGCCTGCGGAGTTCGTGCACGATCAGGCGCTCGCGGTGAGCGGCCTGCTGGTAGACCAGGTCGGCGGTCCTTCGGTCAAGCCGTATCAGCCGGCGGGGCTCTGGGAGGAGCTCGCTTTCGGCGGCGGCTTCTCTGCCCAGAGTTACACCCAGGACCATGGCGACAAG
>JBBRJW010000455.1:0-3777 GCA_038218705.1 Chthonomonadales bacterium
CCCTGGATGCGTGCGCAATGGTGGCATATTTGAGGGGCGAACCTGGAGCTTCTGTAGTTGCTGGCCTCCTCGCCGACCCCAGTGATTACTGCTTTGCCCATGCGATCAACCTATGTGAAGTGTTTTATGGTACGTTGCGCGCCACGGATGAGAATACAGCGCGCGCCGCGATTGCCACGCTTTACAACGATGGGGTGATCCTGCGCCGCGATATGAGTGCTCAAGTCTGGAAACGAGTTGGCCGGCTCAAAGCCAGAGGCCGAATATCGCTTGCGGACTGCTTCTGCATCGTGCTCGCCCAGCAGGTCGGTGGAGAAGTCGTCACATCAGACCACCATGAGTTCGATCCGCTTGTCTCGTTGGGGATTTCACCAGTGCTCTTTATAAGATAGGGCTGCTGTCGGCACTTGTCGTAGATCCCCTCCTGAATAGCCAAGTAGGCGCGTACAGACATCGCAACGTCAAACTGCGTTCAGCGACCGCGCAAGCCGCCTAACCCCCTGTCTACGAAAACGGGACGGGACCACCATGCTATTAGAACAATACACCCATGCCCATGTTCGAGTTAAGGTTGTACCTGCTGTACCGCTTATTTAGTGGACAGGAACTTTTCAGGACAATTCTTCATTCGCCAGAACGTGTTCTGCGTGCGTATTTGGGCAAGTTCTTTCTTTTCACATAGCAGATACGGAACAGGTTTATCCTGCCACTGAACCCGTCGAAAGTGGTGGCAGTCGTTATGCAGAGTAGCACTGTAGAAATACCGACCTTCTTTCGTATTCTTGATGCGGCCGGTGTAAACCCTTTCATCATCCTTGCAGGCATAAACAACGATATGAACAGGTTGTGCCTCACACAGAAACCTTCGCAACATCTGTGCCGAGCGGAGGAACCACGCCTCTCGGTGACTCGGTTCCATTGCTACAATATCTTCTTTGTTCTGGTAAGCGCTGCGAACACGTTCGGCAAAATCTTCAACGGGGCGACGCTCATCGACAAACGTCTGCAGATCGTCGACTAACGGCCAACCGACAGCCACAAGACCTTCGTCGCGAAAAACACCTGTATTGCCAAATTCGGTTCCCGTTACGTGCGTGCCAGGATAAAAGCCCCACACTGTGTCGTGCTGATGCATAAGGTGTATCTCTCCTTCCAGAACAGAAATGCCCGTCAAGTGCCAACCAACGACGGGAATGCCACGCCGGCCGCACATCCCATCCATACGAACCTCAGCTCTCCCGTAGTCTGTCCACGCAGAGCCATATGTCAGACGAAGGACAGCGAAATCTGCTTAATCAGGGCGATCCATGTTGATGGACTCGGTCCCGCAATTGCCATTGCGCTTGCATTTCAGAACCAACGTCTAGTGATGAGGTACTATCGCACCGAACGCGTTATGAGAACCGACCCACCTGCTGACCCAATCGTATTCACGGCCTCGGTGAGCGCACGGTCCATGATTTGTGCCACATAGGGCTCCTGCGCATTGTTCCAGTTCGAGACCGCGACGAACTGGTATCCCGCGTTATATCCGATAACCCCGCCGCAATGGTTCGTCATCCCGCCATGCGAAAACCACGGACGCCCACCAGAATATCGCACGATAAGGCCCTTGCTATAGTATTCGGAGCTCGCGGGATCGAAACCAGGATCGCTTCTGTAGTGCGCCGGGGATGTGAGGATCTCCTGGATAGATCGGGCTGAAAGCGCGGGAGTGACGGAATGGAGGTTAGCGATGATCCTGGCGAGCCCGATGGCCGTGCACGCGATTCCCGCAGCGCCGTCCGAGGCCTCGGTGGAAAAGCCCTGGTAGGCCTCACCATATACCTGGCCCTTATCGCGTGCGGCTGGTAGGAACGATCCATAGCGCTCTGTGCTGGTCTGGTAGTAGGTTGCCTCGTTCTTCCCACGCAGGGGGCTCTCCGGGCTCACCTGGTTACGCGATATATAGACATCCTCAGCACTGAGCCCGAAGCGAGGCACTGCGACCCGCTGAAGGAAATCACGCAGGCTCTTCTTGCTCCGGGCTTCGATGACCCGGGCAAGTATCACGAAATTCGCATTGGCATACTGAAACTGAGTCCCGGGGTCAGAGTCCAGGTGCATGTTTCCCAGCGCGTCTCGCACCACGTCGAATGATGTGACTTCTCGATTCAGGCGATGAAGTGTGGCCACATCCCGGTCCGGCCGCCAGGCCGTATAGGTTGCCCGCCTGGGCAGCCCGGAAGTATGATCCATAAGATCACGAACCTTGATCAGATTGATTCGAGGATCCGGAAGTGAGCCGCCAACGGGTGCGGGAACGATGCCGATCTCGCGCAATATCGGTAATATCGGAGCATCCAGATCAAGCTTGCCTTGATCCGCCAGGATCAAGGCGGAGAGAGCGGTGATGCACTTTGCCAGACTTCCACACCGGGTCGCTGTGCAGGCAAGAAACGGGGTTCGCGGCAGCCTTGCGTACCCAAAGCCTCGTGAATACATGATTTGATTGTCGCGCGCTACAGAGACGCCACACCCCACGATGCCGGTTTCTCGCATGGTTCTGGTGACCGCTTCATCGATCGCCGACATCCCGGGCACCGCCGGACCAGACATCGGAACAGGCTCCGCAGACCATTTGAAGGGCTCTATGACCCCTGCGGGAAGCCCAACCAGATGCTCCGGCTCGCCCAGTGCCTGAAGAGCAGCAGACGACATCGTCAGGCCGGCTGCGCCGATAAGGAGGTCACGTCGGTTCACGGTCTATTTCTCCCCTCTGCAGAGATCCCCAACCACAAACCAAAGAATGGCGGGCGCTTCGCCGCAGATGCCGGTCCGGCGTCTGACTGGTCCTGGGCGGTCCCCGAACCGCTCGATTAGCTGGTCACTCATCGCATGCAGGGCAGTCGGGAGATCGTCGACCACGGGTTATCGACCGGCCGCTCACCTGGTTGGCGCGCGTGCCGGCTCGCGAAACGCGCTCTTCCTCTCCTCGCTCCCGCCGGCTAGGCCCGCCGGTAAGGCCGGCCAAGCGCCGCGGGAGCCTGGCTCCAGCGTGAGCCGCTCATCAGGATCAGCAGCGTCGCCACGTAGGGCAGCGCCAGCATCAGGTCGTGCGGAACCGGCAGCCCGAGCGCCTGCCCCTGGATCTGCAGCTCGTCCGCCAGCCCGAAGATCAGTGCCGCCGCCAGGCAGCCCCACGGGCTCCAGCGGCCAGAGGTGACGATTGCCAGCGCGATGAAGCCACGGCCGGCTGACATCCCCTCCTGAAACGTCGGGACATCGCCGACCGAAAGGAAGGCACCCGCCGCTCCTGCCATGGCGCCCCCGAACAGAATCGCCTGTGCGCGCATCCGCGTGACGCTGATGCCGGCCGCCTCCGCCGCCTCCGGCTTCTCCCCCGTCGCCCTCAGCTCCAGCCCGAAGCGGGTCCGCGCGATCACCCACCAGACGAGCACCACGGCCAAAAGGGCGATCGGAGTTAACAGGTTCTGGTTCCAGAAGAGGTGCGGCAGGGCGCGCGTCGTCAGGAAGCGGCCGTCCGTGTTCGGCAGCGTGCGCAGGAGCGTGCCCGTCAGCCCCAACGCCATCAGGTTGATCACAACGCCCACCACCACCTGATTCGCCGCCATGCGGACCACGAACAGCGCGAACAGCAGCGCCATCAGCATGCCCACCAGAACCGCCACCACCACACCCAGGTACGGACTGCCGGTGCAAAGAGTCGCGACGCAGGCCGAGAATGCGCCGCAGAGCATCATCCCCTCCAGGCCGACGTTCACCACCCCCGAGCGC